>JALZMD010000124.1 GCA_030858375.1 Chloroflexota bacterium | reverse complement strand
CTGATGAAGAGAACACCGGGGAAGGCGTCACCGACGCCCCGGTTGGTGACGTGCAGGAGTAATCCTCCGTCGTTTGATCACACCGCGAATGCCCCCGACTGGAACTCCAACCGGGGGCGTTTTGCGTCTGTCGCTTGAAGGCGCATCGATGTTGGCTCGTACGGTTGCCTAATTGTGTCTCGGCCCTTGTCTCCACTCGCTCCTGAGTCCTGGTCTGCAGGAATCAGTGCGCGAAGCGCATATACGGGATCCAGGTAAACACCCGGCGGACCCGTTGGCCGCGGCAGCACTTGTCGCTGCCCCTTTCCGGGTCGAGATGAACTCGACCGCTACCAGCGACGAGGAACACATCACCCACGTTCCGTATTAAACGTCATCCCCAACGAGCCGCAGGCGGGTGGAGGGATCTCCTCTCCGCAGTGAGCAACCGGGCGAGATCCGCTGGTGCTGTCGCTATCGCTCCCGGCCGAACGACAAGCAACCGGCGAAGTCGGTTGGTTGTCCGCACATTGACCCCGTTGCTTCGAGCGTCGCCTTACGCGCGAGCTTCAGCATCGACCTTCTGGAGGAA
Organism: Chloroflexota bacterium; assembly: GCA_030858375.1. GTDB lineage: Bacteria > Chloroflexota > Chloroflexia > Thermomicrobiales > UBA6265 > JACCYX01. The sequence continues at coordinate 3,804 of JALZMD010000124.1, read as the reverse complement.
CGCAAGGTTCTCCCGGAGACGGTCCTCGATGGGCCGTTCGACGCTGAAATCCTCCAGGCCGACCCAGCCGTCGTACCCCACCGCGTACATTGCGCGGAAGAGCTCATGCATGTCGATGACGCCCTTGTGGACAGGAGCCCAATCGCACTTCCACTTGATCGACTTGTCCTCGTTGTACTTTTCCGGGAACCACCGTGCGTTCTTGACATGAACGTGGGCAAGGTACGGGCCGAGCATTTCGAATCCCAGGCGAGGGGTCTCGAACCCCTCGTGGACCATGTTCCCGGCATCGTGGATGACGCCGACATGCTCCGGATCAAGATCACCCAGAAAAAGCCGTGCCGCACTGGCGGAAGGCACGATCGACCGGTGGTGAAGCTCGAGCAAGACCCTGACGCCGTGCTTTTTCGCGAGGTCCACCACATCCTTGTAATGATCCTTCGCGGCATCCCATTTCGGCCGAAAAGGTTCGATCCCGTCGTAGTTGGGCACCCGCACCCGGAGTTGTTTGGCGCCAAGGGCCTTCGTGCCGCGCATTCCTTGCTCGACCCCTTCGAGATCGTCACAAAGCGTATACGTGCCTACGCCTGGCATTTTGAGACCGGCCTCCTCGGTCAGCTTGCGCCAGGCCGGCGCATCCTGCTCGAACGTCGAGAACGGTAATGTCGCCTTGTTCCCCATCCAGAATGATTTGACTTTGGGGTCAGGATCCTGGTCAATCACGCGCCACTCGATGCCGTCATAGCCGATCTCCTTGAGTTTGGTGACCGCTACTTCGGGCGAGTATTCGGGAATGGATACGGAAAATACAGCGAACTTCATGATTGCCCCTCCGGTGCTGAGCCCGCGATGTCAATCCTCATGCCGGTCCGGGCCGATTCGTAGACCCCCAGGATGACATCGACCGCCTTGCGTGCCTCGCGTCCTGATACGGGTGGTTCCTGCCCGACGGCGAGCGCGTCGAAAATGAGCCGGAGCTGGCGCCGGTGTCCTTCACCAAACGCCTCGGCCGGTTTCCAGTCACGAATAATTACGAGGTCAGCTTCGGACAGCAAGTCGTCGCTCAGCTCGCCCGTGCCGTCGAAATGCGTCACCACATTGTTCTCCAGCGTGACACGTCCCTCCGTACCGATGATTTCCACGCGCGTCGGGTTGTCCTTCGCGGCCGCCGTGGTGACCAGGATCGAGCCCACCGCTCCGGAGTGGAAGCGGACACTCGCCGAGGCGGCATCCTCGGCCTCGATCTGGTGGTTGAGGGTGGCAATGTGCGCTTGCACCGACGACACCCCGCCCAGCAGCCATTGCAAGAGGTCGATGGTGTGGATCGACTGATTGATTAGCACCCCTCCGCCATCGAGTGCCCACGTCCCGCGCCAGCCGCCATTGGCATCGTAGTAATCCTGACTACGGTGCCAGTACACCGAAGCGCTGCCCAGCACTGGCTTGCCGATCAGGCCCGCCTCGATCGCGCGCTTGACCCGGTAGACATCGCGCGACAGCCGATTCTGGAAGATCACCGCCAGCTTGACCCCGGCCCGGTCAATCGCCTCGATCATTCGTGTGGCGCCATCGTGGGTGATCGACATCGGTTTCTCGGTGATCACGTGTTTGCCGGCCTGGGCGGCCAGGATCGTCTGTTCCGGATGCAAACCGGATGGGGTGCCGAGGATGACCAGGTCGAGCGCCGGGTCCGCCAGCATCTCGGTGTAGGACGAATGCCACGTGGCATCGTACTTGCCAGCCAGTTTCCGGCCGGCCTCTTCGCGAGGCTCTGCCACGGCCACCACTGTCGCATTGTCGACACCTTCAAGCGCGCGGGCGTGCACCTCGCCGATGATCCCGGCACCAACGATGCCTACGTTGAATGACTCTGACACAGTTGTCCCTCTCCTAGCCGCATGTCCATGTGTGGGTGCGACCACCCCAAACGGTGTTGGGATGCTAGCCCGGTATCGTGTGGCTGGCAAGACGGCCCTCTGCCTTGTCCTGGTTTCCGTGCCCATGTAGGGTTGAGTGATGAAGACTGAACGCTGGTACAAGAAGGACGTCACGCTCACCTGGAATACCCGGACAACGAGTTTCGCCGTGGCCCAGGAGTTGTTCAGCAGCCATGTTGTCGATGCCGGGAGCAGGCTCCTCCTGCGCTCAATCGACATGACGTACCTGCCCAATCGAGGGCACGCCGTGGACTTTGGTTGCGGGTACGGAGTGCTGGGCCTGGCGGTTCGGGATGCGTTGCCGCATTGGACGGTTCAACTGGTGGACCGTGATGTACTCGCCGTCGAATTCAGCCGCTGGAATGCGGAGCGGCTGGACCGTGATGACGGCTCCGTGATCTGCGAGCTGGGACTGGGACTGGACGGTGCCCCGGATACCGGTAGCGACCTGATCCTGTGGAATGTGCCTGGCAAGGCCAGCGAGCCGGTGTTGCGGGAATTGACGGTAGATGTGGCCCGGACGCTTGCTGATCGGGGCCTCGCCGCGATCGTGGTCGTCAACCCGTTGGCGCCACTGATCCGCTCCGCACTCCTGGCCGATGACGCCATCGGTATCGACCACGATGCGGAGCATGCCGAGCATACGGTGATCCATGCGCGTCGTGAGGTATCCGGCACGCGGCCATCCGAACCGTTCGGACGTGGGATTTTCGACCGCGAACCTGGTGAATTTGGGGTCGATGAATTCGAATATGACATAATCCCAGTGCATGGACTGCCGGAGTATGACTCTTACAGTTTTGCGACGCAGGTCATGTTCGATGCGCTCCGCACGGTCGAGGGTGATATGGAGACGATGCTCATCATGCGACCCGGGCAGGGGCACGTTCCCCTCGTGGCGGCGCACTGGTTTCGACCGGGGCGCCTCGTGATGGTCGACCGCGATCTCCTTGCGCTCAAGGCGAGTGCTCGCGCGCTTGTTGACGTTGGCCTCGGGCTTTCCAGAATCGACATTGTGGCCAGCCCGGATCTCGCCGATGTTCCAGGCGACGAACCATTCTCGCTGGCTATCCTCATGCTGGAAGGCCAGGTCCGCAACGAGATTCACGCCGCCCGGCTCGATGATCTCGCTTCGTTGATTACCGAGGGCGGCAACGTCATCGTCGGCGGCACGTCGAGCGTCGTGAGCCGCTTCCTGTCGTTCTCGGCCAAGAAGAATGATTGGAAGGTCCGTGACCGGATCAGGCGCAGCGGGGCCAGCGCGGCCAGGTTGCAGAAGATGGGGTAGACGGCTGAGCACTGGGTCTCAGGTGAAGGTGGATCCCGTCAATGCGTAGCGACTGGATGCGGTCAGCCCCGGCGACAGTCGGCATCTTTCATCTGTTTAGCTCGGCCAATTGCCGCCGTCGACGTTGAGAGTTTGCTGGGTTATATAGTCGGAGTCCGATGAGGCCAGGAACACCGCCGCTCCGGTGACGTCGTCCGGTTGCTCTATGCGGCCAAGCGGAATCGACTTGATGAATGTGCGCTTCGGTTCGCCGATTTCCATGTTGAGCAGGGCGGCGAATTGCTTGTCCATCTCGTCCCAGAATGGCGTGTCTACGATACCCGGCGCAATGGCATTGACGTTGATCTTGTGCGGGGCGAGGGCCAGCGCGATCGACTGGTTCATGCTGATGACACACGCCTTGCTGGCACAGTAGGCAAGCACCAGCGATTCTCCCCGACGCCCCGCCTGGGATGCCAGGTTTACGATCTTGCCTCCCCGGCCCTGTTCGATCATTCGGCGTGCGGCGGCCTGGCTACACCACAATAGTCCCTTGCAATTGATGTCGAACATGAAGTCCCAATCACCCTCGGTCGTCTC
>JALZMD010000094.1 GCA_030858375.1 Chloroflexota bacterium | reverse complement strand
CGCGGGAATCGACGATGCTAGACTCCTGTCCAGCACGACGGTCTAAATGCCGCCTGCGTCCCGGGTCTCCGGGACGCAGGCGGCTCTTCAAGAGGAACGCAGGAATCGCATGAATCGCGACCAGGTCACGGCCGATGAATCCCGAGGCGTGCGCTTCGGACGGACCCTGATCGTCCCGGTCACCGGATCGGCCCTGGAACAGGACGTGCAGGCGATCGCCTGCCCCGCGAATCGCCGCGGTGTCATGGGTGCCGGCATCACCGGCCAGATCCGCCTCGCTGGCGGAATCGAGATCGAACGCGAAGCGATGGCCCAGGCGCCGCTCACCATCGGATCCGCTATTTCAACCACCGCGGGGGGTCTCGAGGCGCGAGGCGTGCGGATCATCATCCACGCCATCGTCGCTGACGCGCTGGGCGCGCCAACACGTCTCGATATTGTCCGGAGTGCCACCGGCGCCGTGCTCAGGGAAGCCGATAACAAACGCGTCAAGTCGTTGCTGCTGCCGCCCCTCGGTTCCGGGCTCGGACCGGGACGGCTGCCAGCCGGGACCGTGGCGGTCGCCATGATCGAGGAAACCGTGGCCTATCTCCGGCGATTCACCTGCCGTCTCGACCGAATCGTACTCCCGCAGCACGACCCCCGCGAGGCGGAGGAAATCAGGCAGGCGCTCATCGAAGCGCGAGAGCTCTGGTGGGGATTGAAGGTGTAGCATAGTGGATCGACCGCGCCGCTCGACAGGAATGACCATGCATGACTGACGCTGATGACCGCATTTCCATCCCGCAGTGGCGGTACGCACCAGACGCCTGGCGTTGGGTGTCCCGATTCAACGATCGTTACGCACGGTCCCTGCTCCGGGTTCGTTCGGCCCGCATCCTACCTGCATCCATGCGGGCCCGGTTCCTGGCGATGGACATCCCGAACGAAATTCTCGAATCCACCCTGGCCAGTATTACGGCGCCTGATAAATGGTCGAACGCCTGGATCGAAACCGCCCAACGATTTCTTGGCGACTATCGCCGGCAGGTATCGTCCAAGCATCTGCTCGAAGCCGCGCAGGCTCGCCGGTTGGCCGCCCTTTCCTATCACGCGGCCCAGGTGTTCAGCTCCGGGGATGAGCGAACGATCCGGACCTGCCGGGCCGCGGCGGCATCACTCTTTGCCCAGGCCCAACCATATGTCTATCCAGACGCCAGGCGGCTGACCGTGCCGTGGCGTGCCCACCGCCTGCCCGCCTATGTGCAAACCCCAGCCGGAAGCACCGCGCAAAGTGGAATCGTCGTCATCCTCAATGGGGCCAGCACCTCGAAGGAGGAGTCGTTCACCTGGGCGGAGAGCTTCCTGCGGGCCGGGATGGCCGTGCTCTCGCTCGATAGCCCGGGAACCGGCGAAGCGAGCGGCGTACCAAACCCGAATGCCGATGACGACGATATTCTCGATGGCGTGTTCGAGATCATGCAGAGCGAACCGTCGATCGATCTTTCCCAGGTTTCGGTGGTCGGGGTGAGTCTTGGTGGCAACCTCGCCGTTCGATCAGCCGCCTATGACCGGCGCATCATGTGCAGCGTCGCGGTGACGCCACCATTCGATCCCGTCCGTTGGATCGGACGGGCCAGCCCGCTGTTGATGCAACAGTTGGGAACTATCGTCGACTCGATTGCGGACGATCCGTACGCATCCACGAGCCGCTACTCGCTGTACGACAGCGTGCGGCGGCTCAAATCGCCCCTGCTGGTCTTCGGTGCTGGACACGACCTCGTGGTGCCGCCCTCGGAGGCCCAGTTGCTCGCGGCTCGCGGCGGAGCCCTGGCTTCGCTGGTGTGGTATCCCCACAGTGGCCATTGCCTCTATGACGCCATCCCGACGTGGACCGCCGAAGCGGCCACCTGGATTTCGTCAGTCGCCGCTGCCCGTGCGTTCGAATACCAGTCTGCCGGTTACGCGGATCCGCTCCACGTCGCTGAGATGGCGCGTGACCAGCTCCGGATCGCCGATACCATGGGCCAGGATTTCTGGGACGACGAGGGCGGCGCGCGCCTCATCGATCCGCCAGATACAGATGCCGACGACATCGGCTCCTACGCCCGGGTGATCACCCCAACGCCCAGACCCGAAAGCCCATCCGACCACACGACATAACGTTTCTCGTTGATGGAATGTTCGGACTCGACGCTACCACCAACCCTGTCTCCGAAACGTCGCGTACAGTCCTACTCCGAGACTGGCCATGACGAGGAGGGCGGCGGGGTATCCAAATCGCCAGGCCAACTCCGGCATGTGCACGAAGTTCATGCCGTAAATGCCCGCAATGAGCGTGGACGCCATGAGGATGATCGACCAGGCTGTAAGCGTCCGCATCGTTTTGTTCAGCCGGTTCGATTGCATCGAGAGTTGGAGGTCGACGATCGTCGACAGGTGGTCCCGATACGACTCCATCCAGTCATGGATGCGCAGCAGGTGATCGTAGACATCGGCGAAGTATGGGATGATCGCCTCGTCGATGACCGGCACGTCACGCCTAAGCAAGGAGTTGACCACCTCCTGCTGAGGTGAGAGCAACCGCCGCAGATGCAATAGCTTCGTGCGCATCTGCTGGATCTGGAGTTGCGGTTTCGGGGCATTCCCCTCGGTCACCGCTTCTTCCAGATCTTCGATCGCCTCGCCCAACCAATCGACGACCGGGAAATACCCATCCACCAGGTCGTCCAGGATTGCATAGAGCATGATTGGCGCCGACGGTTGCCGTGTTTTGGCGCGGGTCGAACGGCCGAGCAGTGGCGGCGATTTGACATCGGTCACCCCGTTACCCCGATTTTGCTCTTCACGCCATCGCTCCCGGATTTGCTCCAGCGATGGGCGATCGTCCCGGCGTACCGTGATGATGAACTGTTCTCCGACGAAAACCCCAATATCATCCGTTTGAATATCGCCGTTCTCAAGGCGCAACCCGTAGAACTCGAGGTAGAGCATATCCTCGTAGAGTGAGATCTTCGGCCGTTGCTGCCGGTCCAGCGCATGCTCCACATCGACGCGATGAAGTCCGAATTGCGCCCGAAGCCCGTCAAGTTCGTCCGGCTCGTTGGCATCGACATCGAGCCAAACGAATGCATGCTCACGCTGCAGCAGTTTGGGCAACTCATCGAATCCGACGGTATCGAATCTGCCGTCGCCGTCGAAGGAGATCTCTATTTTCGCCATGTCGCTTCGTCACCGATCCCTCTTGCGGCCAGAATGATATGCATTGTGAATCATTGTATGAGGAACGCTCAGGCGCTCGAATCGTGTGGCGGTTGATCCGAAGAGGCGTTGGGTGCCCAAAGCCTGGCCTGGCGCAGGCCGATCTCGACGACGAACGAGATGAGCGCCAGCCCGAGCGGTACGAACCACACCGCGCGGACGGCGCCGGGTGCTCGCGCTTCCGGTTGGGCAGCATGGAACAGCGAGGCGTCGGGAGCCTGGTCGAGGGAACGGACGAGGCCGCCACTTCGGCCGGCCAGCGATTCGAGCAGGGCAGCGGCGCCCTCGTCGGGGAGCCATTCCGGCGAAACCTGAACGGCGCCAGCCATGCCCACATCGAGTTCGTGTAGGTTGAGGCTGTACGCACCGGGTTCCGGTGCGGTCACCCTCGCCTCGTACTGACCTGGCGACACCATCGCCAGGTCCACCGGTTGCGTCGTTCCATCCGGCAGGGTAATGCTCGCCGCCTGCCCCGCCAGGTCAACCGCTCCGCCGTCGCCGGTCTGGGTATCGACGGAAATCACGACGTCACTGCCCGTACGCTCGAGTTGGGACGTGATCGCCTGGTTGGTTGGATCCGGCAGGCTCCACCGCAGGGCCTGGCCCCAGAACTGGTCGTATTGATCCCAGGACGACCAGGCCGAGGCGTAATCACTGCCGTCGTCGGCAGTCCATGCAACGACACGACCGAGTCCGAGCTGCCACTTGGCAAGCAGCGGATCGCCGCGATCACTGACCAGATCGACCTGGGCGTTGGCGCGGCCCTCGGCGAAGTTGTAGCCGTCGATCGGCGGCATCGTACTCGTCTCGATTCCGTTCAGAATCGGGCTCGCCTGTTGCTGGACCGGTGTGAATGCGCCTCGCAACACCGATTGACTGCCGGCGTTCTGCGCTTCTTGGAAGGTGATTTGAGGAATCTCTTCCGGCGAATTCGCCAAGTGATAGCGGCCACCACCTTCGACCGAAAGGAACTCCAGCAATTCCAGGTCGGCATCGGTGCCGAGGGCGACGGTGGAAAGGGTGATGTTGTCGTTGCCCAGATCGTTAACGAGTCGGGCGTAGGTTTCCCTGGTGCCGCCGCGCGACTTGCCATCCGAGAGCAGGATGATGTGCCGGACGTCGGCGTCGATATTTCTCAGATTGTCATAACCAACCTGAAGGGCAGGGTACAGCTCAGTGCCACCATCAGCCGAGAGTGCCGCCAGTGCATCCTCAACTCGCCCAATATCGCCCATGCCGCTGATCGGCATCATCGGCAAGGCCCAGATCGGCTCATCGTTGAAGGCGATCACGCCTAACCGGTCGCCCTCGGTCAGGGCGCTCGCGGCAGTGACGACGCCGTCCTTGGCCAGATCGAGCTTCGAGGTGTCGCCTGCGCGCGGGTCGTAGCTCATCGAACCTGACTTGTCCATAACGATCAACACCGCAACCGAGGGCCGGCGCTGGCCGTCGACAACCTTGACGGTGACCGGCATGGCCCGTTCAAGAGGCGTGCCAGCGTACGATCCAGGGCCAAAACTTGCCGATCCTCCCACCACGATGAAGCCATTTCCCGCTTCCGTATGGCCAATCAACGCCTGCTGCTGCTCGTTGCTCATCTCCCACGCCGACACGTTGTCGAGCACCACGGCATCATACGGCCCCAGTTCGGAGAGCCGGACCGGGACATCCGCGGGCGCGGTCAGGGTGACTTCGGCGCCCTGGTTGGTCAATGCCTGCTGGAGCCGGACCGGGTCGGAGCCAACCGAGGCAACCAGCAGCACGTTGGGTTGTTCGCGGACGCTCACGCCGAGGTAACCCACGTTGTTGTCGGGAATGCGGTCGATGTCGTCCGCCCCCGATAC
>JALZMD010000088.1 GCA_030858375.1 Chloroflexota bacterium | reverse complement strand
CCTGATGATCGGTCCAAAACCATTGGCGGCAGACGCGATGACCGCTTCGATATCCGTGTCTGGCGCGTTCAACCGGTGGCGCATCGTGATGTGGCAGCCGTTGAGCAGCGGAGGAAGCTCGCTTCGGGGCCGGTCCGTCACCTGGTATATGCGAACCTCGCCCTGCTCGGCGAGGGGCGTTTCCGGGGTAAGGCGAGGATCCATGCCTTCCACGTAGTCCATGGCAACCGCGTTCGCGGTGTCTACGGCGGCGGCATCGGCGAGCAGCGTGATGTTGATTGAGGCTGTGGGGTCGGCATCGTCGAATGCGAAGATGTAGCCCGTGTAACCGGGGACGGCCGCGGTTGCGGGCAGGAAGCTCGTCATCACATCGGCATAGACGGCCTGGAGCAGTTCCGCGGTCGGGTGCGTCCGCACTCTCGCGATCCCGAACCCCGGCGCGGTAACCGCTGTCGCGATTGGAGTCGCGTCCTGAGACAGGGCCGGGACGCCTGGCGCGGCCATTGACGCCATGGTCGCCAACGCGCCGCCGAAGAATGTCCGTCTGGATACGTGCATGGTCTCTCTCCTGTACCAAATGAATTGCGCAGGGCCCTATTCGCATCATCATACGGTGAGACAACGCAAAATGGCGGGAGTTGTTGGTCCGCACGTTGTGCACTTCGGGCCGACTGTGCGTGAGGCTTCCGCCGGGAGTAGATATCGTCGCGGTGCTTGACATCGCGTGGAGTCGGCCCTAACCTAGCCACTGTGCCCCGCAATATGACGGGGGCACCACTCACGCATCAGGTCTGGAACGACGCATGGCTCGTAACTTCTACAGAATCACACCGCCTTTCGGTGCCCACCTGTGGGAGGAGTGCGCCCTGTCGATCTGCGAGCCTGACTGACGATCACGCAACCGCAACTCACGACTCGGATCACTCTTCTCAGGCCAATTGGCCGGGAAGATTTTTTTGTGCGCCAGTCATAGCCATAGCAAAACCAAAGAAACGTTATGAGGTGAGTGGGGAGGGGAAGTCATGTTCCGGAGTTCGCAGCAGTAGGTCGCGGCATGTCGCGTGCCCCCTCGGGACCTGGCTGCACAAGTGATGACACACGGGGACGCATAAGCAAAGGTAGAGGCAAATGACTCTCGAACAGATCCAGCGTGCCAAACATGCCCTGGAATTGCGACATATCGAGAAAAAGTTCAAGAAGGGGCGCAAGGACTACTCCCATGCCCTGAAGTCGGTATCGCTCACCCTGAATCGTGGTGAGGTAGTCGGCATCCTCTGACCGAACGGGTCGGGTAAGAGCACCCTCGTGCGCGTGATCTCAACTCTCACCCTGCCGGATGCCGGTGAAGTCGAGGTCTTTGGGATCGATGCGGTCAAGCGCCCCAAGGAAGTCCAGCGTTACATGAACCGGGTCAGCGTGGAGGCCAGCTTCTTCAAGAAGCTCTCGTCCATGGAGAACCTCCTGTTCGGGGCCAAGCTCTACGGGGTGACCGACCGCGAAAGCAAGCCGATGATTCGTGAGATCCTCGATGGCATCGGCTTCGACTTCAAGCGCGTCAACGAGCCGATGGAGCATCTCTCACGCGGCATGCAGCAAAAGATCGCGCTTGCGCGGGCCCTGCTTACCAGCCCGATGCTGATGCTTCTCGATGAGCCGACGACCGGCCTGGACCCGCGGAGCAAGAAGGATGTGCAGGCGTTGATCCGCTCGATCCGGGCCGATCACGAATCGTCGATCCTGCTTTGCACCCATGACATGGGCGAGGCGGAAGAGCTTTGCGACCGGATCGGAATCCTCCTCAACGGCGAATTGATCGCGATCAACACCGCTGAGGGCCTCAAGCGCCAATACCAGACTGGTGATGACCTGCCGACTCTGGAAGAAGTGTTCATGGCGGCAACCGGTACGACGATGGAAGAGGCCGAGTACCGGATCGAGGACGAGGCGAACGCCCAGAAGAAGGCCGCCTGACGAGGTTGGATAAACCTTGTACGGGTGCGGACCTTGTGTCCGCCCGAAAAGCGTGTGGACACTGGGGGCTCCCCTACCCGGACGCCTCCTGTCTCGAACTGGTAATCATCGGACGCACATGGAACAGGAAAGACCAATGCACGCAGCAAGCGCGCCGCTGACCAAATCGGGTTGGATGCGCGAACTTATCGCCGTCTGGGGATACGCCCAGCGCAACTACTATCTGACCAAGCGCTACTTCCTCTGGGAAGTGGTCTGGCTCGTTTACACCATCATGAACGCCCTCACGATCGGGTTCATCGGCGTTGGATTCGGCGGCACGGACACGGAAGTAGCCTTCGCCACGACATTCCTCCTGATCGGTTCGATGGTCTGGAGTTACCTTTCGATGATCTTCGACCTGCTGTCGGAGACCGTGAGTTGGGAGCGCTGGGAAGGCACGATCGAATACACCTTCATGAGCCCGGCGAGCCGGACCACGCAACTGCTCGGAATGGGAATCTACGCGATTATTTACGGGATGGCCCGGGTGGTGGTCATGCTGATTGCGATCTCGCTTTTCTTCGATCTTTCGCTCGGCGAGGCGAACTACCTCGGCGCGGCGGGAATCCTCGCCGTTTGCAGCATCTCACTCGTCGGCTTTGGGATGGTGGCGGCCGTGATGCCATTGCTCTCGCCGGAGAAGGGGCAGCAGGTCACCAGCATCGTGACCGCGGTCCTGCTCCTGATCTCCGGGATCTACTACAGCGTCGATGTCCTGCCGGGGTGGATGCAACCGTTGGCGTACTTTTCACCGGTCTACTACGCCCTGGACGGGATCCGGGAGACACTGCTCGAAGGGGCAACCTTCGGCAGCCAGTGGCACAACATCTGGCCGCTGCTGATAATGGGCGCTGTCTTCCCACCGCTCGGGTTGTGGCTGTTCCAGCGCGGTGAGCATTTCGCCAAGCGCACGGGACGGCTCAAGCGGGCCGGTTAGTGGTTCGATATCGGTATGTTGGAGCGGCCGGTCCCGCCTGGGATCGGCCGTCGCCGACCAAGCTCCGCAGCCGTACAAACACCTCGGCAATGGCTCAGCTGTCGTTGGCGATTCCTACGACCAGGCCAGAGCCTTGACGATTGGCGCGAAATCGTCCATCGCGGGTTCGAAGACGACGAAGTAGGATGCGCCGACTTGATCCCGGACCGCCCGCAGTTGGTCGCAAATCTCCTCGACTGTTCCCACGTAGACCATCGGCGAGTCGAACCATGCGAGGTTGTCGATCTCGTATTCGGCGGCCAGGCGCTCGATCTCGCGCTGCCGGTCGTCAGTCACCGACAGCATCTGGACCAGGATGTTGAATTCGAGATGGTTGGCGCGGTTCCCCGCCTGGTTTCGGACGAACTCGGCCTTCTCTCGGAACGAATCAACGCCGTCTTCACCTTCGGCAAATCCGCTCCGGACCAT
>JALZMD010000070.1 GCA_030858375.1 Chloroflexota bacterium | reverse complement strand
TGGCGATGGTGGTGTAGAGAATCAGTACTGTTCGGAAACTAGCTCGACCGTTCCCCAACTCCTCGGGAGCACACAAGGTGCTCCCCTACCGGGAATACAATGATTTCGATCAGGAACCGAGCTTGCGGAAATGGACGAGATTGGTTTGGCCGGCGAGGTCGGTCATCGGGAGCGAGCCGACGATGAGCGCGTACTCGTCCTGATTCGCGAGACCCGCATCGATGATGACCTGGCCCGCCTTCCGGAACATCGTGTCCGGGTTGTGCTCGACCGGCACGACGACGCTTTTGACGCCCCAGACGAGGTTGAGGCGACGTGCAACCAGTTCGTTGTCGGCGACCGCGATCATCGGCGGTGCCGGGCGGTACTTGGCGATGCGGCGCACCGCGCCGCCCGTCTTGGTGAATACAACCAGGTGCTCGGCTGGGGAGTTTTCCCCGAGCTGGAAGGCAGCACGGGCGGTGGCATCGGCGAAGCGCTCGACGTCGTCGACATCGCCTCCCAGTCTGGACCGTTCGGCCGTGGCCTGCGAGCGAATCGGCCCGCCCTTCTCGACTTCCCGGATGATGCGGTCCATCGTCTGCACCGCTTCGATCGGGTACTTGCCAACGGCCGACTCCGCGGAGAGCATCACCGCATCGGTACCGTCCCAGACGGCATTGGCGACATCGCTGGTTTCGGCGCGCGTGGCAACAGGTTGGGTAATCATCGATTCCAGCATTTGGGTCGCCGTAATCACAGGCAGGCCCATCTGGTTTGCCACGCGAATGATGTCCTTTTGCGCGCGCGGGACCCGTTCCGGTGGAAGCTGGACACCGAGGTCGCCGCGGGCGACCATGATCCCGTCCGACGCCCCCGCGATCTCGCGCAGATTCGAGAGCGCTTCGGCACGCTCGATCTTGGCAACGATGCCTGGCTGGTCACCGCCACACCTGAGCGCGACATCGCGCGCAACCTGGAGGTCGTCCGCATTGTTGATGAAGCTGAGCCCAAGGTAATCGACGCCCAGCCCGACAGCGAACCGGACATCGTCACGATCGACGTCGGTAAGCGCTCCGCCCGTTATCGGCGCACCAGGGAGCGTGACGCCCTGGCGCGCCTTCAGGTGACCTCCACGACCGACCGTGGCTTCGGCGTGGTTGGGGTGGACTTTCTCGACCAGCAGCTCGATGAGACCATCAGAAATCAGGATCCGCGACTCTGGCGCAATGACCTTGAGCAGGTCTGGATAGTTGATTCCAATCTGGGACGGGGTAGTTGGCACCGGCGTTGGATATAGCTTGACGGTGCCGCCGCGGGTAATGGGAACGTCCGCGCCGTCGTGCTCAATCGAGCCGGTGCGGATTTTCAATCCCTGAAGGTCGAACAGGATCGGTACGCGGCGGCCCATCCGGTTGGCGGCTTCACGAACGTTCGTTATCAATAGGCCCCGATCAGCCTGGGAACCGTGGGCGGCGTTGATCCGGACTACATCGGCGCCAGCGCCGAGCAGCTCCATTAGCCGCTCGACCGAGCCGCCGCTGGACGGTCCGAGAGTCGCAACGATTTTGACGCATCGATCCATAGAGGTATCTGCTGCCTTTGCGTGGGGTTGTCGATGTATCGACGGCTCGCGTGCCGCCAGTCACCTACATGTTAGCAACTCTCGCGTGAGCTCACTAGGCCGGTGTGGCAATCGATACGAACAAGGGAGAAGCGACCACCACAAGGCGACCACCTTTCCCTTGAATTCTTCTTTCCACGAAACACGCGGCAAGGCGCACGTTCGGTGAATCAGATACTGCCTTACTCGTAGCGCAGGGCTTCCGCCGGAAGCACCCGGGAGGCTTGCCGGGCCGGCAGCCAGGCCATGAGTAAGGCCGCAACGATCGAAGCGCTCAACGTGGCGATGATCGTGAGCCACGGGATGATAAACGCGCCAGCGTCCGGCGCGCCTTCGGTGAAATCGTCGCTCGTCATGAGGAGGTACGAGAGCATGAGACCGAACACCGTGCCCGCCAGGACCCCCAGGATGACGACGATGCCTGACTCGATGACGAACACCGATTGCACCATCCCGCGCTGGAAGCCGAGGGCGCGGATCATGCCGATCTGTTGCCGCCGCTCAACGACGGCACGGAAGGCGATGACTCCCACCGCCGCGATGCCAACGATTAGACCCAATCCCATGAAGCCCTGTAACACGTACATGAACGACTGCTGGGTCGATTGTTCATCCTCCAATTGCTGGGCGAGGTCGGTACCGACGACGCCGTAAGGCAGCAGGTTGACTTCGATGTCGTTGGCGACATCCTCTGGGGCGGCGCCCTCCGCAACGTGCATGTAGTACTGCACGGCGTGCTCGCCGAGGTCGGGAAACAGCGAATCCATCGTCGGCTGGCCGGAATAGATACCGAAGAAGTAAGAGTAGTCGTTGTCCAGCACGCCGATCACGCGGGCCTGGTGCGTCTGGCTGTCGCCGGTTCGAAGGTCGATCGTGGGTGCCGTGAATGAGCCCTCTTCCGGAACGCCTGTCACCCCTCGTGACGCTTCGAAGTCAGCCGGCGCGTTCTCAGCCAACGTCGAAGGGACCACCACCACACCTGGTTCGTTTAAGAGCGCGTCAATGATCGCCTCATCGCTGTTGTAGCCATTGGCTCGAGCCTGGAAGGTCAACTGCCCTCCCTCGTAGAATGGCCGGTCGCCGATGGCAAAATCTGATTGCAGCCACTCTCCATCCCTGTTCTGGAAGGAGAGGCTCCCCTCGCCTGGCAGGTCAACGCGGCCGACATCGGCGATCCGCGCGGTGTCGACGCCCGTATCCGTCATGACCTGGTTCAAGTCGTCGATCGGGTTCTCCTTGGACGCGTCCACACTCACGTCCCATCCCGCGAACGCCTTGTCATTGAGGAACGCGGCCGCGAAGTTGGCGTTGATGGCGGCGATCATCACCAGCGAGAAGACGATCAGGCTGAACATCGCGATCGTCATGCCGGTCCGGCCTTTGTTGGCACCGGGGTACGAAACGGCCAACCGCGTTGGAGCCAACATGCCCCGCACCCGCCCACCGAGGCGCTCGACCACCGCAAGGATCGTATCGAGATTCTGGACGATGACCAGCGTCGAAGCCGCCACGATGCAAATACCAGAGACGAAGAACATGTCGATGTCACCCGAGTAGTCTCCGAAGATGTCCCGGAACAGGTTATCGGGCAGCAGCCAGAAAACGAGCGTCAGTAGACCCGCAGACGTCAGGACGAGCCGCGGCTTGGCGCCGAAATATGTCAGGATACCGGCGATGCCGAACGGGATCAGCGTCATGCCGATGGAGAACGGCGCCAGGAGTTCGGAGCTGCGGCCGAGCAGAATGAGCCCTGCGCCGCCGGCAATCATCAGGATCGACCACACGAGCTGTCGGCTATTCTTGTGGGTAAGGTAGGCATCCGTGATGTCGCGCACCGCCGCCACGACATTGAGGCGGCTGACTCGCCACGATGAGATCGCGACCGCGAGGAACGTGATCACGACGCCGAGACAGTAGGCAATCACCATACTGCGGAGAGAGATGTACGGTGAGATGTTGAACGCGTCCCCGAACGCGCTCTGGAAGCCTTTCGCGATCAGGAAGGCTGCCGCCACGCCAAGGGCAGTGCCGACAAATCCCGAGATCAGCGTGTAGCCCGCCCCTTCGGACAGGAACTGCTGGATCAGTTGCCGGCGCTGGGCGCCGACGGCCCGTGTCATCCCCATTTCCGACCGGCGCTCGGCAGCGAGCATCGTGAAAATCAGGACGATCAGGAGGATACCGACACCGATTGAGAACAGCCCGAACACGATGAAGAACGTGACGAAGAGGCTGCCGATAAGTTCAGCCGTCTCGACGATGTCCTGCTTGATCGGCACTGTGCCAAGATTCCGGCCGTCGAGGTCCGACTCGAGCGCCTGGACGACGGAATCCGAACGCGCGAGTCCCGCTTCCGTGCCACCTGTATTCGAGATCGCGACGCCGGAGACGAGCCCTTGCTGCCCGCTGATTTCCTGGAGACGGTCGAGGCTCATCAGCATGCCCGGGAGGGGGGCGCTTCCGCTAAAGAAATCCGGCAGGGAGCCACTGATCAGTGAGTCGGGCAGGATTCCCTCGACCGTAACCACGTAGCGCTCGTTATTGACGAAGAAAACGAGGTCGTGACCGGCTTGGGCATTGAGCTTGTCGGCCGATTCCTCGTTAATATAGATGCCATTCCTGCCCAGGTTGTCGACATTGACGTCCTTGCCGTCGGTCGTCTGCGCACCACCGATCTGCGCGATCGATTCCTGGTTGATGCCCGCAATGTTGACCACTGGTTCAGACGCGACGGCGATCTGCGAGAGCTGTTCCTGGGTGGTGGCGCCGGTCGCATCGTTTTCGCCAACATTGATGAATGGCGCCCGACTCAACAGGACTCCGGCGACACCATCGACATCGTCGTTGTCTGCAACCATCTCGCGGATGGTTTGTACAGTGTCCTCAGGAATCGGACGCACGAATGCCATGGCGATGTTAGGGTCCTGGTCGGGGTTGTCGTCGAACACCACAAACTCGTCAACCGGACCAAGCGTGTCGATCGCCTGGCTGCGCACCGAGTGATTTAGCGTATCGCCCGTGCCGAGCGCGGCGGAGATGATCAGCGTGGCCAGCATCAGGCCAACGATGATCAGGACAGTTTGGGGCTTGCGGCGCGGGATGTTGCGCAGGCCCATCTTGAAGATGACCGGCCGGCGCCAGGCAATGAACGCGATTGAGAGCAAACAGATGCCCAGCATCACCAGCAGCACGATCATGATCGACTGCATGGGGACGCCGAAGAGGTTTTCCATGAGTGAATGCCTTCCAGCGGCCACAAGTCGCGCCCACGCGACGACGCAGGGATGTAGTAAAAATGGCTCAGGCGGAGAGTGAGGCGGCTACGAGTTCGTTGCGGCCGTCCAGGGAAGTGTGGGCAATTTCTCTCGGTGTCCCGCTCGGGAAATCCTCCCCCACGATCGAACCGTCCTGCATGCGAACGATACGGTGGCACTGTTCACCGACCCCCGCATCGTGAGTGACGAGGACGATCGTGAGGCTGCGCTCAGTATTCAGGGTGCGAAGCAGGTTCATGATGTCGGTCGCCGATTTCGAATCGAGCGCACCGGTTGGCTCATCGGCCCACACGATCGCCGGGTTATTGACGAGTGAGCGGGCGATCGTGACGCGCTGTCGTTGACCCCCCGAAAGTTCGGCGGGGCGGTGATGGGCCCACTCCTTCAGGCCAACTGTTTCGAGTGCGGCGAGGGCCCGCGTCCGCGCTTCGGAAGGCTTGATATTGGCCACCAGCAGCGGGAGTTCGACGTTCTCGACCGCGTTGAGCACGGGCAACAGATTGTAGACCTGAAAAATGAAACCCATGCGGCGGGCACGATAGTTCGTTCGCTTCTTGTCTCCCATTTTCGCCAGGTCTTCGCCCTCGAGCCAGATGATCCCTTCGTCGATCTCGTCGAGACCAGACAGGCAGTTCAGGAGCGTGGTCTTGCCGCAACCAGACGGACCCATCACCGCGACCATTTCGCCGCGCTTGACGGCGAAGTCAATGCTTTTGAGGGCATGCAGCTTGGCATTGCCGGTGTCGTAGATCTTGACCACGCGCTGGGCCTGGATAATTCCGTCCGCTTCGCTGAGTGTGCCCGTTTCAACAGACCGTTTTCCAAACACCATACTGGGCTCCCCTGAAGGTATCGGCTGGCGCGTCGTCGGGCCGCCGTCTCGTTGCCATATTCACTGGAAATCATGGATACGCTG
>JALZMD010000048.1 GCA_030858375.1 Chloroflexota bacterium | reverse complement strand
TCAGGCGCCTCGGGTATCGTCGGGATCGAGCCTGGCGAGAGCCTCGTCGATGTCGATGTCGCCACGCTCGAGCGCTTCGAGCACGCGGAGTCGCTCCGCATCCATCGCGTTGTCGGTTGCCGGCGTTCCGGCCGAAACCTGCGTCTCTGGCGTTGAGGGCGGCCCGCTTGGGATCGGTGCGGTCGCCTGGCTGGATGGCACCGTGCCTGTGCCCGCCGGGGGGAGCGATCCGGAGCCTGTCGACCACGTCCATGGCTGGGCCGGGATTGCGCCTGTATCACCGCCCATTTCGGTTGGCGGTTCTGGCGCCACGGGTGGAGCGGAGGATACCGGTTCGGTCGGGGCCGCCGGGCGGGATGGAGCGACCGGTGGCTCGTTCGGAGCGGGCGGCGTCGGTGGCGTGGCGAGCGACGAGAAGTTCTTCTTAAAATCCTGGGCGAAATCACGGGCCCAGGCGGTCATCCCTTCCATGTTCATGTCCATGTCGAAACCACCGTGGGCGTTCGTGCCCTCATCGTGTGCATTCATCCCGCCATGGGCGTCGCCATGGCCCGGGTCCTGTGTTACCGGCAGCGGCTCGTTTCGTGGGGCAATGTTCGCATCTGTCCGGGCGTTCGCCTTGAGGCTTCCACTCACGGTCTTGATGTTGAACGCTGGCCCGGGCTCGCCGCTGCCAATGGTCCAGCTGCGCCGGCCATTGGCGACCCAATCATCGCTGACTTTGGACGACCCGGAGGCTGATCGGGATGTCAGGCTCGTAACCACATTGGCGGGCACAGTCAGGTCGAGCTTTACGCTCCCACTAACCGTGGAAATCGCGTACTCCTGGGCATTGTCGGCGGACACTTGTGCATGGATCGAGCCGCTGACCGAGGCCAGGCGTGCATTCTTCATCGTGAAGCGTTCGATCGAAATCCGCCCGCTCACCGTTCGCAATGCCGTCCAAGCCACGCCGTCGGCGACGGTGAGGCTGCCGCTGGCCGTATTCGCTTCCAGGCTCCCATGGGCGCCTTCGATCGATATTGCCCCGCTGGCCGTGTTCGTCGTGATCTTGCCCCGCAGCTTCTGGAGGCTTACCCTGCCGGACGCTGTCGCTGCAACGACCTCGGCCTCGACGCCGCTGATCGAGAGTTGACCACTTGCCGTCTTGGCGGTCACCTTCGAGCCCTCGGCCAGCTCCTGTGGGATCTGGACCCGGATGTCGTAGTTCAGGTCCGGATTGAGCCGGAATTTGGAAGGGTCCCAATCGCCGGGGTTCAGGCCGTTCTGGAGCTGGTCCTTGATCTTGCGCGCCAGGGCGGCGACCCCGCCGGCAACCCCCCAGTCGGGATGGACCGAAATGTGGTTGCCATCGATATCGACGGTCACCGGGATGATGTCCGGATCATGATCGACGTTCCCATCGGATCGCCGCACCACGACCCACACGCCGGCCTGGTCGGAGCCATCGATCCGGATCTCGCCACTCGCGTTGGAAACGGAAAGCTGGAGCGGCTGGTTGGGAACGATCGAAATTTGCTGCTGGTAGCCGTTCGTGCCCGCGATCGGGGTCATTGCATGTGTCGACGTCATTGATGAATTCTCCGTTTCCTGTTCCTGACCGGTCTGCACGTCGTGTTGCCCGCCTGTTCGATGTTCGAGGCCGTGTGAGTCGTTCATTGATCCTGGCCCCGTTCGATTCGCCTGAACTCGCGACGCATCTCCTTGCTGATCGCGCCGTCGCCTTCGACGATGATTTCGATTCGCTGTTCGCCGTCGACCAGGTCGAGCAGGGGACCACTGAATCCTTCGTCGATCGATCGCCGGATATCCCGGCTGTCCAGCAGGTGTTCGGGGGCGAACCGCTTCGCCAGCTTGATGCCGGAGTCGACCAGCCGGTACGGAAGCACGAGGTTGATCTGGGCCTTGCCGCTGGTTGTGTTTGTGATCCGGATCCGCACACTTCGTTGCGGTATGGGCGGCGCGGGTGGAGATGGCGGAACCGGCATGAACGGTGTGGTTGGCTGGCTGGCGCTGTACGAACGATCGGATCGATCGAGTGCTTCGAGCAACCGGCCGGCCTCTTCGGCGGTCACTGTCTGGTTCTCGACCAGCCGCAGGATTTCGAGCCGCTCTTCGGAGAGCCCTGGGGTTTCGCGGGTTTCGGTCATGGTCAATTCCTCGCGGTCAGAGCGGTGAGCCGGCTGGCGGCTTCATCCGCCGAGATCGACTTGCTCCGGAGCGCTTCCAGGATTTGGCGCCGTTCTTCGCGAACCTGGCTGGGCCGCAGGGCATCGTCGGCAGTGGCGGGAAAACCGAGGCCGCGGATCGCTTCGTCGAGTCGCGCCCGGACGGTGGGATAGGAGATTCCGAGCTCGGCCTCGACATCCTTGATCACGCCGCGATTCTTGATGAAGACCTCGAGGAACGCGAGGTGCTCGGCGCTGAGCCGGGAAAAGCGGTCGAGCGCGAAATGGCCATCGATGCCGGTTTCGCACGTGCCGCATTCGAGCCGTGTCACATGCAGCTCTTCGCCGCATACCGGGCATTGCCCCGGCACCGGATACAGGGTGTGGGCATGGGGACGGCCGAAACCGTTGGGTGAATCGATCATATGGGAGGACTCCTCAGGATACGAAGCCACACGTCGATGTGGCGAGGTGCGCGCTGCGCTGGGCGCGGGCCCGGATGCATTGCATCACGTCATCCAAGCCGATGTGACGATATTAAGGTCAACATTGATTTTTGTCAACATCGTATTGATAATATTCATATCGGTCTTGAAAATGTTGGGTGGCTGGCTCACTGATGGGTCAGGCACCGGGTTACCGGTTCACTCCTGGCGCCGCTATACTGGTTGGCAGGCATGCACGCTGCCTGGGCAGCGTTGGTGTATCGCAGTGCACGGAGAGATAGGAAACGATATGGGCCGGTTCGCCGTCGGCGAAGAAGTGAAGGTTCACCTGCCGCGCGGCAAGAGCAAGCGGGGCGTGATGGGCATTAGCGTCATGTTCACCACTTCGCAGGAAGCCAAGTTCGACGGGGCGACCGGGATGGTGACCGATATCAATCCGCGAGGACCGCTCGGCATTCCGCTCTATCTTGTCGACTTCACGGGGCACGACAACAGCCGCGTCGGCATTCCCTGGCAGGCGCAGTGGATGCGTGAGGAATGGATCATCGGGACCCGGCAGACGGAACCGGTCATCCAGCCGCGCGATGCCGATGCGCCGACGGGCCAGGCCCGCTCGCAACTTGGCGAATCGACCTGAACCGACGACCGTGACCGAACATGGCAACCGGGCACCAAATTCGCTCGCCAGCCGATCTGGTGCCCGTGTCCGCTTCCCTCCAACTGACATGACGAGCGGCAACTCGAGATGATATGTGAGGATGCCCATCGTCAGGCTCGCATTGCGCTCAATGTTTCGTCCGGTTCGGCGGGCATCTCGTGGACGTCGATGACCGGCGAGAACCAGACCCAGGCCGCCGCCAGGAACATTCCGGCAACCCCGGTCAACAGGGCGGCTTGCACGCTTACCAGAGAGCCGACGACACCGCCCAGGAACGACCCGATCGGCATCATCCCCTGCGCCAGCACCTGGTTCGAGGCGGCGACCCGGCCCAATAGCCGGTTCGGAGTCAGCGACTGACGCAGGCTCAGCGCGATCACGTTGAACACGACGAGCGTCATCCATTGCATCAGCTCGGCGAAAATCACCAGTGGTAGCGCGTAGGCTGGCACCAGGATTGCCAGCGGCACCGTCAGGCCGAACACGCCGAATCCGACCGCCGACCACACGAGCGTTGGTCCCACGCCGAACCGCCGCGACACGGGAGGGGCGAGCGCGCTGCCGATCAGCGCGCCCACCCCACCCGAAGCAAAGACCAGGCCAACCCCCGTCGCGGACAGACCAAGGTCATCGGCCATGTAAAGCACGTAAACAGCCAGGAACATCCAGCCCGCGAGGTTGATCGTCGCCGAACTCAGGGAAATCGCCCGCAACACCGGCGAGGTGAAGAGCGCCGTGAAGACCTCGCGCACCTCCCGCGTCAGGTGACGCCCGACCGTACCGGGAGCTATGACTTCCACAGCCTGGATCCGGCGAATGAACCATGCGGAACCGAGATAGGTGATTGAGTTGAAGATGATCACGACCGGCGCCGAAATCAGCGCCACCAGTGATCCGGCCGCGGCCGGCCCCGCGACCTGGGCGACCGACATGCTCGCGTAGAGCTTGCCGTTCGCGTCGGAGAATTCGGAGCGCTGCACCAGTGACGGCAGGATCGAGACGTAGGCGGCGTTGAAGACGACCGACTGGGCGCCGACCAGGAACGAAACCGCGACCAGGAGCGGAATGTTCAGCACATCCAGCCAGGCCGCGATCGGGATCGCCAGCAGCACGAGGGCGCGGCCGATGTCCATCGCCATCATGATCGGCTTCCGCCGGAGCCGGTCGACCCGGGCCTCCGCAATCAATCCGATCAGGAGCACCGGCACGCCGCTGGCCGCCGTCAGGGTCCCCATCTCAAATAGGGTTGCGCCGAGCGTCAGGGCCGCCAGGAGCGGGATCGCGACCGGTGTGATCTGGGCGCCGATCTGGGCGATCGTTTCCGCGCCCCACAAGTTCATGAAATCGCGATTGCCCCACAACCCGGTCGTGGGAACCTGTAAGCGGGACCGGATCGATAGGGACGCGGGCAGACCTGTCGACGCCCCAGGGCGCCGGTGATGGAATCGAACCACGATGTGAAGCTCCCGGAAACCGGGAAGGCCGCGCCGAATCATGCCGACCGTGGACTCACCACGTCAGGAGCCGACGCGCCTGTTCCCGCTGTTCATCTGCGCGATTGGCCGTAGGCCATTTACCAGAACAGCGGTGTTGCAGCCATGAAGGGGAAATCCATGGCGACCGTACCTTCGCTCAGGTACGCATTGGGCTTCATCAGGTCAAACCTCGTGCGGGGGTCCGTAACGTATCGTGATGCGTAGTATAGACCGCGTGTCGTCTGGATCGTCGCTGTCGAGGTCGCGCCGTGCGCCGCCTATCTGGACCAGTCTGGAAAGATTTCCACCGGCAATTCGTACAGAGCCTGATGCTACCCACTCCAACCGGGACATCCTGACCTTCTATTGTCAGGAGATTCACTTCAAAAGCAACCTGGTCGGTGGCCGGGTCAACGCCTTGTTGAGTTCGCAATCGTTCCTGGTAATCGCCTACGGAACGACCATGGTGGCATCCATCGATCGTTGGGAGAGTCCTTCGCGACGATCCTGACGCCTGCGCTGGCGCTCCTGGGTGTGGTGATGACCTTGCTCGCCTGGCCCGGCATCCGTGGCGCCCAGGCTGTGTTGGAGCTTTGAGAGAAACAGGAAGACGACTTGCTGCACCGGGCGCCGGGCAGGAACCGTGTTTGCGGGCTGCGGCCCGGCTGTCCTCCTGGGTACCTGGTGCCTGTTCGCAGCGCTTCCCCTGGTCCTGCGCTTCACCAGTAGCTGACGCCAAGCCGTGCGCCCCAACGAACCGAGGCGACACCGTGTCTCTTCGAAGGGATCGTTGAGGGCGTCAGGAGCTCCGGGGCCAGCCCGTATACTGGGGACTCGAAGGACCATGGCGGTTGGTGCCGTGGCGATGCGTGAGACAGGCGGCGTAACAAACGTGATCGTGACGTGGTGTGCTTGAACTGACCTTCCTCGGCACCGGGACGTCAACCGGCGTGCCGGTCATTGGC
>JALZMD010000029.1 GCA_030858375.1 Chloroflexota bacterium | reverse complement strand
CCCCGTACCGATCCGCCAAACGCGACCCGGCTCCCCGTCGTAGCCGGTTCCTGAGCCGCATTCGCGACCGGATTGAGACCACCTTCGGCCAGCTCGTCGAGCGCTACCACGTCAAGCGGGTGTGGGCGCGGGATCTGTGGCACCTGTGTAGCCGTGTGTTGCGCAAGGTGCTGCGTCATACGCTCGCGACCCTGCTCAACGCGGCCCTGGGCCATCCCCCGTTGCAACTCGCCCGCCTCCTCACCTGATAAACCTGCACACCGGGTCAGTTAGCCTCCGCAAAGCCCAAAGCATGTGTACAACCGCCCCCACCGAATCGGTGGGGGCGGTTTGGTTATCGACAGAACACGGACGTCCAACGTTCCTGCCAGGTTGGGGAAGCGGGTAAAATGCTGGCTCCTCCTCGTTCGTCCTGTCCAGACTTCGTGAGGGACGATTGGCCTCGCCGGCTGATTGACGGGAAGGCTGCTTCTTGCGTACGGTTGACGCTGCATCGCGTCATGCAATCGACGAGCCGTACCTGAATCGAGAATCCTACATGGTGAAAAAGCTGTATTCCCTGACCGCATCCACACACTTCCGAGCAAGTATCGTGGTGCTTTGCATCATGCTTGCACTGGCATCGGCCGCTGGTGTCATGGCCCAGGCTCTTGGTCCTGCCGGACCATCCCCGGCCACGGGATCGGCGTCGGTCATCGCCCAGGGTGTCTACAATGTCAGCGATAGCGACTACGTTTGGCAGGTCAGCACGTACACGGCCGAATCCGGTTCAGCGCCAATCACAATCAATGCCCCGACCTTCGTGATCGCCCGGACTACGCCGCTGCTGGTCACCTTCCTGGAAACCGGCAATCAGGTTCGAGTGGCGAACGGGGAAGCCGCCTATCTCAATCCTGCGCAGGAAGTACAACTCGAAACATTCGGCCCGCCGGATGATTTCGTGTTCGTGGAGCTCACACCCGACAATGCGGCAAGCACCGGAGCCGATCCGCTGGTGGGCCAGCCATTCCGCCCTCTCGCCGGGTCCCGCGACCTCGATCTTGTGCGGGATGTCCTTGACGAAGGCGAACAGTCCGAGATGCCGAAAGGCGCGGGACGGACACTGGTCTTTGGGTTGGCGGGCCAGGTTTCCGCAACAACCATAGACGGGGTAGAAATGCCGATTGCCGCCGGCGACATTGCCGAGTTCGATGGCGCAATCACCTTCACCGGCGTGACCGATGGCTCGGACTTCGTGGCCGTCTATATTGGCGCCGTCATTGGCTTTGGCGATGAGGTGGTGAACGCTCAGGACGCTAGCCCGGCCACGGCTGGACCTGCGAGCCCCGTGGCGTCCCCTGCTGCCACGTTGGAACCTACCCCGATCCCGACCGACGAACCAACTGTAGCGCCCACGGAGGAGCCGACAGCGGAACCGACGGTCGTGCCAACTGAAGCGCCCACCCAGGAATCAACGGTGGAGCCGACTGTCGCGCCCACCCTGCAACCGACCCAGGCTCCAACCGAAGTCGTGGCTGATACCGCGACGGGCGAGGAAGAACCGCCGTTTGCGCTCGAAGTGATCGAGAACGATCCCGGCACCGACTCCGACAGCGACGGCTTGACCGACCTCCTGGAAGAGTTCTACGGCACCGATCCTGACGTCGCCGATACGGATGGCGACGGTATCAACGATTTCAACGAACTCGTCGAGTATGGTACAGATCCACTCCTGGCCGATACTGATGACGATGGCATTAACGACTTCAACGAAGTTTTTATCTACGAAACCGATCCATTGAACCTGGATTCCGATGGCGACCTGCTCTACGACGGCGGCGAACTGGTCTACAACACCGACCCTCTGAATTCGGACTCTGATGGTGATGGCCTCACCGATGGCGAGGAGGTCTACTTCGCCTTGACGGACCCGGCAAGCGCCGACACCGATGGCGACGGAATCAACGATTTCGATGAGGTGGTCAACGGCTCGGATCCGCTCGATCCTGACAGCCCGGGGGCGTCGGCACGGCCCAAGAGCCTGTCTTCACGAGGTGACACCGACAGAGATGGTCTGACGGACGTCCAGGAAACGCGGTACGGAACGGATCCATTGAACGGTGATTCCGACGACGATGGCGTCAACGACTCCAATGAAATTGCGGCGGGAACTGACCCGCTCGATATCAACAGCTGGCCGCGGTAACGGCCGTCAAGCTGTGACAATGCAACAACGCGCAAGACAGATATCGGCTCCACGCCGATCCAGGTCTTGCGCGTGTCCGGTTCAGGCAACCGCCGTGAGGGTCAGCTCCTCTTTTCCAGTGTTTTCGGTTGCTCGCCGGTAATCAGGCGGGCATTGCGCCCGAACGAGAAGTAGCTGAATGCCCACTGCGAAATGACCAACGCTCGGTTGCGCAGGCCATTCAGATAGAAGACATGGACAACCATCCACATCCACCAAGCAGGAAACCCGTTGAAGTTCTTGCCCCTGACCGACGCAACTGCCTGGTGGCGGCCGATCGTGGCCAGGCTCCCCTTGTCCTGATACAAGAATGGTGTGTAGGCATGACCGTTGAGCGCGCGGACGATGTTCACCGCTGCCCACTTACCCTCCTGCATGGCGGCCGGGGCGACTCCAGGAACCGGTTTGCCTTCACGTGTCTTGACGCTCGCCGCATCGCCGAGTACGAAGATGTCCGGATGACCAGCAATATGCAATTCGCGCTCGACCGGCACCCGACCCGCTCGGTCGAGTTCCGCAATATTCTGGAGCACCTGGGTAAGCCGGGACACCTGGACCCCTGCCGCCCAGATAACGGTGTTGGCGTCGATTCGCTCGTCGCCGATGTTCACGCCGTGGTCGTCGATGGCGGTGACCAGGGAGTTGGTTCGTACACGCACGCCGAATTCGGCGAGATCGGTTTCCGCATCGGCGGACAATGCCTCCGGGAACATGGGAAGGATTCGCGGGAGTCCTTCGAGCAGGAGGATCCTTGCTTCCCGGGGATCGATGTTTTCGAACTCCTTGACCAGGGTGTGCCCGGCGATTTCGCCGATCGCGCCGGCCAGCTCGACGCCGGTCGGTCCGCCGCCGATCACGACGAACGTCAACATTGCCTCACGCCTGGCTGAGTCCGGTTCGTTTTCGGCGTTTTCAAAGGCCAGCAGAATACGCTTGCGAATCTCCGTGGCGTCGTCAATCGTCTTCAGGCCAGGCGCCATGGGTGCCCACTCATCGTGACCGAAGTAGGAGTGCGTCGCCCCTACGGCCACGATCAGGTAGTCGTAGGCAATGGCGCGTCCACTATCGAGGGCGATGGTTTTGGCCTCGACATCGATCCCTTCTACTTCGCCAAGCAGCACGTTCGCGTTCGTTTGCTTGCGCAGGATCGATCGGATCGGCTGGGCAATGTTGGCTGGCGAGAGTTGGGCGGTTGCCACCTGATAGAGGAGCGGCGCGAAGAGATGATGATTGCGCCGGTCGATCACCGTCACTTTGACTGGCGCCCCGGCGAGTCCTTTGGCTGCATTCAGGCCGGCGAAACCGCCACCGATGATGACGACATGCGGTTTGCCCCTCGCCTCTAAAGTCGGCCTCATCGTTTCAGCCACTGAGACGAACTGTTCAACCTGGGGTGATGAGGATGCTGTATCCCGTGATGCCGATTCAACCACTCCGAACTCCGGAATCTTCCTACGTTGGCGTGACGCGATACACCGCGCGCGGTGCATCCGGTCGCCAGCACAATGGCTCTCGCTGCCAGTTGGTGCGGGCACGAAAAAACCCGCCCTATTTCCCGGCAATCGAACAGGCCGATCTTCAGCCACGTGGCAGCGTAACAACCTCGGACTGTCGGGCGCAATGGCAATTGACCGACAATGAGGCGAACGGTGCCGTTTTTGCGGGTTGTGACCGCTTCGTAACAAGGCAGGCGCCCTCCACTGGCGATGTGGTGCCGGAGCACACCCATACCGGCTAGAATGGTGTATCAGCATTACGGTAAGCCGGGAGCGAGGCAGCTCCGGCCGTAGCCGCTTCAGTAGCAAGGACCCTCCCGTTGCCAGCCCAGAAGAAAACTCCCCTGACACTTACCAGCCGCTTCGAGGAAGAGGAGAGCGGAACGTTGCGAGATGTTCCGTTCGAGGTGCCCAAAGGCGTCGACCAGTTTCGGATGACGATTTCCTACAACGACCAGATCGATTCGATCCCAACGGTGAGCGGCGGCAACACGCTCGATATCGGATTGTTCGATCAACAGGGAACCGAAACGGGCGGACCAGGCTTTCGGGGCTGGAGCGGCAGTAACAAGCTCGATATCGTCATCGGCAAGAACTGGTCGACGCCACCCTATGCTGCCGGGGCGATCAAGCCCGGCACCTGGAATCTCCTGCTTGGCGCCTACAAGGTCGGACCCAACGGTCTGGATGTGGAGGTTGGGATCGATTTCAGTCCTGACGTCAAGGCTCCTGGAAAGCCAGTTGTTCCAGACATCGAGTCGCTTGAGCGGGCCGACCTGCCGGCCGCAGGTGAACGCAACTGGTTCCGAGGGGACCTGCACGCGCATTCGGTCTATTCAGACGGCAGCGCTACGCCAGCCGAACTCGTGGTTCGCGCCTACGAGAGTGGCCTCGATTTCATTGGTATCACCGATCACAACCGCGCCCAGGCCCCAACCGATCTGGTGCCAACCGGCGATGATTGGCCCGTGCTCGTACCAGGGGTTGAGGTCACAACCTATGCCGGTCACTTCAACGTGTGGGGAACCGACACGTGGTACGACTTCCGCGATGCGTCACCCGAGGGTGTGCAGGCATCGATTGATGCCGCAAATGCCGATGGCGGGCTGGTTTCGATCAACCATCCGAAACCGTTTGGACCGGACTGGGCCTATGGCCGCGACATCAAGGGCTTCCAGACGGTAGAGGTTTGGAACGGCTGGTGGGATCGGCTGAACAATGTCTCGCTGAAGGTCTGGGAAGACGCCCTCCGGCGCGGCGAG
This sequence comes from Chloroflexota bacterium, assembly GCA_030858375.1. Classification (GTDB taxonomy): domain Bacteria; phylum Chloroflexota; class Chloroflexia; order Thermomicrobiales; family UBA6265; genus JACCYX01. The sequence goes on along the minus strand of JALZMD010000029.1, from coordinate 1,692 downwards.
CGAATCGTTGGCGTCAGCGGCAGCGATGTCCATCACCTGGACGAGGCCAGCACGCCCGACAATCCGTTGTCGCCCGCACGTCTGGGCTGGCCAACGCTCTGGGTGCAGGCGAAAAAGCCATTGACGGCTGAGGCGATCCTGGCCGCGATTCGGGCTGGACGTTGTTTCATGAGCGATTCACCCTCGGGGCCGCAAATTTACCTTTCCCGCGAGGACTACGCGGTGAGCGCCCGCGTCGTCGGGGGCAGCGGTACTGCCCTTGCGCTCGTCGGGGCCAGTGGCATCATTGCCACCGAGGCAGTCACCAGCGACGATCAAACCTGGAGTTTCGCGATCAACGTGCTGGGCAAGGGCCAAACGTATGTCCGTGCCCAGATCCATGGTGAGCACGGAGGCTTCCGGGCACTTTCCAACCCAATCTGGCTCAAGGATCCCGATCCGAACTCTGGCTCCTAGCTTCGGGCGCGCCGCAGGGGGTCGGACCTACCACTCGTCCTCTGCCTCGTCAGGCAACCAGCCCGGACGCCATGGGTTGTCGCCCGGTACCTGAGTGCCGCCAAGATGGTCGCGCTCACTGTGGTCCAGTTCAGCCAGTTCGACCAGGCGATCAACGAATCCATCGACACTGACGTCGGGATCATGGAAGCGGAAGCGTCCAAGTTCGTGTAGCATGGTTGCGCCGGGATCGAACTGCTGGCCGTAGAAGGCCACGACCGTCAGGCGCACCAGGCGCGCATCGTCGGCGGGCAGCGAAAGCACGTGTCCCGCCAGTTCGATGAGCCCATTGGCTGAGCGGCGGCTTCGGACAGCGACATCGGGGCCGTGACCGTACAGGTCTTGCCGTTCACGTTCGCGTCTCCATTCCGCAATACTCAGAATCCGCTCGCTGATTGAGCGCCGAACATCTTCGGGCACATTCATCTCCTTGACAGGGCCGGTTCACTGCGTGCAGTGTACCCCTCCTCATACAACCCTGGGCATGGCATACTGCCGTGATTATGTGCGTGTGAGATGCGCGTTCAACGCTAACGCCGGGGCCTGCGCCGTGCCTGAGGAATGCCGACTGTATCCGGAAAGTGATGAGCCGAATTACCGCCTCGACCGCACCACGATCGCTCATGCTGGCACGCTGCTCGCTCGCCCTGGCCATGACGCTGGTTGGGAGTTCGGTCGTCTCCGCCAAATTTATGGTTGAGCAGTTCCCTATTTTCCTTGGACTCGGCATCCGGCAGGTGAGTGCGACGCTGGTCATGTTCGCGATCGTCCTGCTTGTCGAAAAGAAATTGCCGCGAGTAGCAGGACGAGACCATGGAATCATCCTGCTCCAAACCGTTACCGGCGTCGTCATCTTCAATGTTTTGATGCTTGCTGGCGTGGACCGGACGACTGCGGCGGCCAGCGGCATCATCACCAGCACCGTTCCAGCCTGGATCGCCCTCCTTTCGCTCCTTCTCGGCGAACGCATCTCGCGCCTGACCATGATCGGGATTAGCCTGGCCATGGGTGGCGTGCTTGTCGTCAACATCGCTGGTGGCGACGGGGGATCCGACCGCGCTTCGGCACCCGTGCTAGGCGGCGTGCTGGTCATGGGAGCGGTTGTTGGCGAGGCGCTGTTCACGATCTGCGGCAAGGCGCTTTCGGGCCGCGTCACGCCAATCGCCAACTGTTTCATGGTCTGCGTCTACGGCTCGG
>JALZMD010000447.1 GCA_030858375.1 Chloroflexota bacterium | reverse complement strand
GATGGGGAACTCGTGATCGCCCTGCATCCGCAGAGCGAGTCCGGCCACACCGGCATCGCCGTGCTGACCGAAGATGGCGACGGCAACGTCGATGTCCAGGTGTACCTCTCCGAACCAGCCGACGGCGACGCCGTGCCGGATGCGACGCCGGTCAGCTAATCCTGCTTCCGCACCATTTCCATCAACCGCAAGGCCGTGGGGTTCTCCCTGCGGCCTTGCGGTTTTTTGCGGCATGGTGGGGCGCTTGCTGGAATCGCTGTGATTACCGGCAAAAAGAGGACAGCAACTGGCCATCCGGTTGGCTATCCTGAATGCAATCAACCGAGCGCTCGATGAGCGCACCGCACAGGAGCAGCAGGTATGGCTACGACCACGACCGACACGCAGACGATCGCGATCCCAGACTTTCGCATGGCCTTGCTGACAACGCTCGAAGAGGCCTTCGACAATGGCCATGGCTACTTCCTCGACAAGGGCGATTCGCTGTTCGAAACGCTTGCCAGCATATCTGCGGAAGATGCGTCGCAGCCGCTCGGTCCTCGCAGTGGCAACATCGCCGCCAAGGTTAACCACGTCCGTTTCTACCTCGATGCGATCGCCGCCAATGCCGCCGCCGGGGAGTACATCCCCGTCGACTGGGAATCCTCGTGGGCCGTTGGCACGGTGACTGAGACCGAGTGGCAGGACCTGATCGCCCGCTTGCGCACGACGTACGACGGGCTGAAGGGCTTCATCGCCGCGAACGACACGTGGAACGCGATGATGGTCGGGGGCGCGTTCGGCATTGTCGCCCACACTGTGTACCACCTTGGTGAGATCCGGCAGGCGCTCGCTGCGATCAAGCCTCAGGGCTGATCGCCTGGCCGGGGTCCTCTATACTCAGGTCCTGTCATCGTTCTCGTTCGTGAGCAGTGGGGGCCCACGAGTTCGTTCCTGGCGCGTTTCCGGTCGACCATGTCGCTCGCATTCGTCGCGGCGTTGACCACAACGCTGATCGGGGCGCACACGTTGGTGGCCCAGACGCCCGAGGCATCCCCGGCTGCCTCGCCTGTCGCCGGCGGGCAAGTGCCGGATGGGCCCCTCGGTGAGCAAATCAAGTGGCTGGTTGACCTGCTCAACGGCGATCCAGCGGAGATCACGGGTGATGAAATCGAGGCACACTTGACGCCAGCATTCCTCGATGCGGTGCCTGCCGAAGAGATTGTCGGGGGGCTCTTGCAGGTGGCTGGCTCCCGCCCCTTTACCATCGAAGATGACCTGATCATTACGACAAGGGATCTGCCGGCCACGAACGGCCGCATCGTGCTGGTTGGCAACGATGCCAATCGAATCGACTTCAGCCTCCAAATCGATCGTGATACCGGCCTGATCGCGGGCTTGATGTTCGAGCTGGCGTGCGACGCCACCCCTGAGGCCACCCCGGCGGCGTGACCACTGTATCTTTTGGGTGAAAGCGTCTCGGGGTCGGGTACAGTGCGATGGACGATTGCTGGAGAGATTCAGGGGAGATTCATCGTGTCCGTCCCGCTGCTCGTGATCATCGATATTTCGCCTGAAGCCCAACGCCTGCTGGAGTCGCTCAGCTTCGACGTGCACCTGGCGGGTGCGCTCGGTGGCCGGACATCGGCAGTCCAGCGAGTACCGGAGGCCCGCGCGGTGCTCACCAACGGCTCGCTGGGATTGACCAGAGACGAGATCGCCGCCCTCCCGAAACTGGAAATCATCTGCGCGATAGGGGCCGGTTACGAGATGATCGATGTCGATCTCGCGACCAGGCGCGGGATCGTGGTGACGAACGGGGCCGGCACGAATGCCAACGCTGTCGCCGATCACGCGATGACGCTGCTGCTGGCGATTGCCGGAACGATTGTACCCAGCAACGCGGCGGTCCGGCGTGGCGAGTGGTCCAACTTCTCGTCGCCGCAGCGTGACGTTTCGCAGCCAGGCGAACGAACCGATTTTCCGTTCAAGCGGGTGGGCGTTTCCGGAAAGAAACTCGGGATCCTCGGCCTAGGGGTGATCGGCACCCTGATCGCGCACCGCGCTGCCGACGGGTTCGACATGGAGGTGGCCTACCACAACCGTCACCCGCTTGAAGGCGCGCCGTACCGCTACATCGAGTCGCTCGGGGAACTGGCGGCCTGGGCGGACTTCCTGATCCTGTCGGCGCCGGGCGGCCAGGACACGCACCACATCGTTGACTCCAGGATCCTGGACAAGCTCGGGCCCAATGGATACCTGGTCAATATCGGACGCGGCACCGTGGTCGATACCGACGCGCTGGTTGCCGCACTCACGGAGCGGCGGATTGCCGGCGCCGCGCTCGACGTGGTCGAAGGCGAGCCGAATGTCCCGGCCCACCTGTTGACGATCGACAACCTGCTGCTGACCCCGCATATGGCAGGCCGGACACCGGAGGCGATCGCCGCGATGGTGGACCTCGCCGCCGCCAACCTGTCCGCCCATTTCAGGAACGAGCCCTTGCGGAACCGGGTGAACTGAGCCTCAACGTTTCAAACCCCGGAAGGAAGGATGGCCTACGGCTCCGGGCGACGATCGAGGACCGCCAGGGCTGAGAGCACGATAATCGTGGTGACGGTCAAGCCGAACACCATCCGCACGTCGGCGCGGGATTCTTCCTCAGCGCCAGCGACAGGCAACGATCCAACGCCAGAAACCGGTGACGATGTCGAGGCGGGACTTGCCAAGATACCTTTTGACGACGGGCTGGCCGTAACCGGCCATGGATTCGCGAGATCTGGCGTGGCGGAAGCCAGTGACGGCAATGGCGGGCAGTCCGGATTCACGGCGATGGTCTCGTCACGGATCACTTCCCCTTCGCCATCGTGAAGGGCGAAGGTCAGTTCGAGTACCTCATAGGAGGTACCGTCATGACCGGCCAACGACCACTCGTAGGTGCCGTCCGGATACCCATCATGGCTCTCGAAGGCCTGCCCGTCGAGGATTTCGCCGTCGCCCCGGAGTTGCACGAAGAACCCGTAGCCGGTGGTGAGCCCAATCAAAGTGACGGTTCCGGTCATGGGGGTTGTTGGGGAACATGAGGTAAGCGGGTCGACGGTGACCGTGAAGCCGTGGCCATCCTGGACAAATCCCGCAACGGATAGCGCGAAGAGCAACCAGAGGCCGAGCACGCACGCCAGCAGGCGGCTGCGGTGTTGTCCTCGCTTGTCGGTCCGGGCAGACATCCGCGGCAGGTGCCTTTCGCATCATTGAAACGGGTAGCGGACGTTCCCGCTGTACTCCAATGAGACGCTGGCGCCAATCATTCGGTTTCGTTCCAGTTCGGGTGGGGCTACCCATTATAACGGCCGACAGATACGAATCCGGCTCAATGTGGGTTCAGACGCCGTACAGAACGCCATGAACGGCGTCCCACACGCGTTGGCTCGACGCGAGGAGCAGCCCGCGTCGACGTGCATCGGGTTGGAATGCCTTGCCATCCGGGTGCCTGGCTACCCCGCCGGCCTCGGTCAGGAGCAATGTGCCAGGCGCGTGATCCCAGGGGAGTAGCCGTTGAAAGAGGGCAAAGTCCTGGGACCCATCGATGATCGCGGGATACTCGTAGCCGGCACACGAGTAGCCGCTGGTGACCGATGCGAAGTCACCGAACTGGGGCGTCATACGGGACCGTTCGTCATCTCTCAGGAAGCGTGCCAGCACTGCCCCACGCATCGACGTCTGATCGACTGGACTGACGCCTTCAACACAGGCGCACCCCCTCGCCCCAGGCGCCACTTGCCCGCTCGGCCTGGAAGAGGCGATCGTCGGTATGCCGGTAGATTCACGAGGCAACGGTTTCACCACGCTGGACGAGGGCGGCCATGACGGCCCAGTGCGGATTTCCGTCAGTAAAATTGGCAGTGCCATCAAGGGGATCGACAAGCCAGGCCAGGGGTTCGGAGTGGAGTGCGTCGATGAGCGCGGGATCGTCGCCGACCGCCTCCTCGCCGACCACGGGGACACCGGGCAGGAGATCCCTGAGCCGGGACGAAATGAACGCTTCGGCTTCGCGGTCGGCAATCGTGACAACCTCGCCGGGAGTCTTCTCCTCGATCTCGTGATCGGCCAGGGTCCGGAATCGGGGCACGATGGAGGTAATCGCCGCTTCCCTAAGGATTGACGACACGACATCCATGTCGATCGGGATCACGATCGCTTCCGGCCGACCACCGTCACTTCGTTCCGGTTGTGATGCAGTTGCCCGGCCCACACGATATCGTAGGCGCGTTGCAGGTCACCCAGGACACGGCGGACGGTGCGGAGCGTATTGTGCGGCGTGATTTTGAGCGTCTGGATCATCATGCCGCCCGGTTTGAGCCGTTTGGCGGCGTCAAGCATCACCGAAGCCGAGAGGTCGGGATCCATCCGCATATCGTTGACGATAAGGTCGGCGACCACGTCGGTCATGTGTAGAAACGGCCCAGCCGTCATCTGGACGTGATGGACGCGGTCATCGTTCGCGAGCCGGGAATCGAGTTTGGCCGGATCGATCGCCCAGACCGTGAGCCCGCGTTGACGCAGGATCCGGGTCCAACCGCCGGGGCTGGCCCCGAGATCGACCGCGATCCCACTCGTCGGCAGGTCGATCTCATGAACGCGGAAGAGTTCTTCCAGCTTGAACTCGGAGCGAGAAATCTGGACCCTGGGTTTCGAGAGCCGGACCTGGCCACCGGGCCAATCGCTGAGCGCGCTGCCGACATTGTTCAATCCGAGGAGCACACCCTCCGGGGAAACGATCGTACCCAGGATCTGTTCTTGGCCGGACCGGGCCACCGTCATCCCCCGCTCGACCAGCGCATCGGTCAGGGCGCGGCGAAGCTCGTCCGGCCGGTAGCCGGCCTGGCTCTCGCCGGTCGACCAGACCTGAAGCGAGACATTGGGCGTGAGTGGCAACTGCGTCCAGGTGCCGATCGCGATCGCGACCACGTCTTCCAGTGCTGAGGCACGGTCAGCCGGGATTGAGCCGACTTCACGCATCAGGTGCCGGATGAAGATGGTTGGTGCCTCCCGGCACGCCTGGGCCAGTGCGCCGATGGACAGGCCTTCGGCCTCGATCCACCCGAGATCGGCACCGATTGAGCCGAACCGGGCATCGGGGAAGTGTTCACGTAGTTCCTCGGTAGCGGGTACGAGATAGTCCTCGGCGGCGGAGAAGAGGAGTCGGGGACCGCTCACGACCGACGTCCACGCAGGGGGCTGGAGTGCAGTGAGGATGTCGTCACGTCGAACTTAGCCTTCCTTATACAATGGTGGCTCACAGCGGTATGATCGTCCGATTTACGATTCGGCCTTGACCGGGCCGGGGCCGTGGGGGCCGAATACCGTGTTTACGAAATCCTCGACATCGCGACGGTCGTCCGTGCCATCGAGCACCATGCACTCGAGTACATCGACCAAGTCGTGATTGATGTCGTTTAGTTCCTGAATCACGGGGCGATCGTTGCGGCTTGGCTGCGGATCGGTCACGAACGCGTACATCGCGTCGGTGAGCTCGTCGAGATCGACCTGGAGCCGGAAGAAGCCAGACATGGAACCATCTCCTTGCGATATGCAGACGGTCATCGACTGGAAGTGTACCGCCGCGTTGCTGTCGTGCGACCATGACACCATTCGCGCTTCGTCCAGTCCGGAGCGATGCATCGGCGATGAGGGCGCCCAGGTTATACATTCAACGGAAACAGTGAAACTAAGAACAGGCGTTACATGACCGAGTGATACCACTGCGGTAACGGGTATGAGAGGTTTGACCCAAGTCACACCATTGAGTCCGGACGCCGAGAGAGGGAGGCATGTTACGCCTCCCTCTCGACAGCAGCACCGGATATTGAGGAATGCCTGGGGTCAGGCGTTGCCGCTCATCGGCTGGGTGTCGCCACCCTCGCCGCTCCCGGCCGAGGTGTTCCCCGTGACGTTCTTGACCGTATCCTGAACTGTTTCGGAAACCCAGCCCATGACTTCCTTGCGGGTTTCGGCACCAGCGCGTGGCGCGAACAACAAGCCAAGGATCAGGCCGTAAACGAAGAACTTCATTGCGGTTCGTGCGCTACCGAGCATGATGGTGTCCTTTCCTGAATGCTATCAACTGCTCACCACGTGGTGTCCCGGTGAGAAGACTACAGGGTGCTGGTCACGTTCGACGGTCGAATGTCGACCAGTTCGGTCTTTCGCCGAACAACGCCGGGATCGGCGTCGACCGGTGCGGCATCCACGTCACCGGGCTGGCTGTGGTTGGCCGTGTGCCCAAGTTTCACCCCAACCAGCGGCGCCGCGACCTGTTCGACCAGGCCCAATGCCCTGGCCGGCAGCGGTTTCGCCGTGTGGGCCGCATCCGCCGCCGAGGTCGAGGCACGTTTGGCGGCAGCGGTCACGCTGTGCGCCACGTCGCTTTCGAACCCGAGCTTGCGCCTGAGTTCTTTTCCAGATTGGGGGGTTTTCCACAGGGCCGCGACAGCGCCCACGGCACCACCCAAAACTGACCCGAATACGAATGCCCCTCTGTGACGACCTTTGGCCATCGTCCTGCTCCTTCCCGCCTGGAATGATTGTCATAAGCACAGCTGCCCAGGCAGGCTGGCCGGCTGGGTGCTCGCCTTCCAATGATAACTATACCCGTGGGCTGCAACCCGAACGCCCCCAAAAGGCGGCAATCCAGTCCTTTCCGTCGATACAATAGCGGGGAGAAGGGGAGACTGTGACACGATGACCGAGCCCAACGAACATCCACCGGCCCACGGCAATGCCCAGGTGATTGCTGCGATCCGGGAGGAGATCCTCGCGTCCGGTCCGATCCCGTTTGCACGGTTTATGAACATCGCGCTCTACCACCCCGGTCATGGCTATTACATGTCATCAACCCGTCGTCCCGGCCGGGGCGGTGATTTCCTGACCGCGCCCGAGTTGCACCCGTTCTTCGGGTTGACGATCGCTCACCAGCTGGCCGAGTGCTGGCATCGCCTCGATCGCCCCAACCCGTTCACGATCCTCGAATTCGGGTCGGGCGTCGGCGGACTCGCCTACGATGTCATTGCCGGGCTCCTCGATGCCGAGCCCGGTCTCCGATCGTCGCTCCGCTACCGGCTCAACGAACCCAACCCGCATCGGTTGGCGCAGGCGGTTGCGGCGATGGACGAGGTGGGCCTGGGCGATATCGTGACGGCGGATGTGGATACGGAGCCATTCGTGGGCGTGATCCTGGCCAATGAAGTCGCCGATGCGATGCCGGTCCACCGGCTGCGCTGGACTGGTGCAGCGTTCGAGGAGCTCTGGGTGGGGTGGGCGGAGCAGTCAGGGTTTGTCGATGTGATCGGATGGCTCTCGCCACAGATGATGACGTTCGATCCCCTGGCTTACCTGGAGCGAGCCGGGGTTGAGATTGCCACCTGGCCCGTCGATGCCCGGATCGAGGTGTCGCCGGCGGCGGCTGCCTGGGCGGGGCAGGTGGCGAGGCGGCTGGAACGCGGGTATGTAATCATCATCGACTACGGGTATCCAGCGCCAGAGCTCTACGCCGGCCATCGGCTCGGCGGCCTGTTGCGGGTGTATCGGGAACATGAGGTTACGGACTCTCCGTATGACGCTGTCGGGGAGCAGGATTTAACCGACCACGTGGATTTCACCCTGTTGTCCGAAGCGGCCGCGATGACGGGAATGGCCGAGATCGGGTTGGCGACGCAATCCGATTTTTTGGCGAACGCGGGGCTTGGCCAACTGCTGGTGAACTTGCAGCAAGACCCGACCACGGCGGTCGACGAGTATTACCGGGCCCAGGCGGCCGTTTTTCGCTTGATCGATCCGGGTGGTATGGGACGATTCCGTGTGCTGGGGCTGGCGAAGGGTGTGTCGCTGGAGCCGCCGCTCCAGGGTTTCGCCGGTCCGGAGTTGCCCGCCAGCCTGCGATTCTGATGCATGCACCATGAGGTACCTGAATGACGATTCATGAGACGCCCGCCAGCCCGGCCTTCAAATCGCGCCTGTTCCTGTGGGGCGGAGACATGAACCCGAGCACGATCCGGTCCCGTTGGGAGGGCAGCCGGTTCATTGCCATCGCACGCGCCTCGGGCCTGCTCACACGCGACATCGGATTGCCGCCAGACGCATTTGGGCAGGAACTCTGGGGCATCATTGTCGAAACCGGCACCGAGCAGCGGGGCATGCCGCTTCCCTTGACACTGTCCGATGGCACGTCCACGACCGCGATGCTGGCCGGAGCGCCAGGCGATCTCGGGGAGCTGGCCGAGATCCTGGCCGAGGCCCATTACTGGGAACTGCCACAGGACTATCGGGACCGGATCCAGGCGTTCATCGAGACGGCGCCGTAACCAGGCTGGTCAGGCTTCCGCATCGTTCAGGAATTCAAGAACGGTTCGGGTGAAGAGGTCAGGATCGGTGTTCATCGCCATATGTTGCTGACCGGGCAGGGCCGCGATCCGGCTGTTCGGCAGCATGGAATGCAGCAGGTCGATGTTGCCGGTGTACATCGCGGGGCTATCCCCGCCCACCAGCAGCAGGATCGGCAGCGTGACGCCACGCAGCTCCCTGGGTTCGTATGGAGCGTGGCTTCGGAGGGCGTGAATCTCCCGGAAATCGTATGGGCGGCGTCGACCCGGCCAGACCAGGATGGCAGCGCCTGCAGCATTTCCAGCTCCCGCGGTGGTATCGCCGCCACCTCCCGCATGAACGTCGTCACCATTCCGGCGCGGTCTCCCTGATCCATCAGCGCTTGCAGTCGGGCATCCGAGGCTGGTGAGAGCAAGCCCTCGACCGCGACTGGTGGCGGTTCGTACAGGATCAATGTACGAAGATCCTTCGTCAGGTTAGCTGCCCCTAGCGCGCAGACAGCGCCAAAGGAATGGGCAATCAGGTTGACGGTTTCGCCGATTGCGCCCGCAACGGCCGCTATGTCCTCGAACTCGCGTTCGATCGCGTAGGACGTGCCGTCGCCGCTTCCACCCCGGCCGCGCCGATCCATCGCATAGACCGTGAATCGCCCTTCGAGGGCGGGGAGGATAGGTTTCCAGCGGGTGTGATCCGAAACGCCGTCATGCATAAGGAGCAGGGCCGGACCTCTCCCGGTTCGCTGGTAGGCGATCGTCGTTCCATCCACCGAGGTCGTGGTTTCCATGTGCTCTTCCTCCAATCCGGGATTACATGGCGCGGGTGGTTGGGCCGCCCGCCTCGACTCAGTGCATGCAATTGATTGGGAACGACATACTATCCAGTTCACGGATGGAAGGCAATCCTTTCCGAACGCAACTCCGTGCTTTGCAACTGGCGAAAGGCGGACCTGGTGGCGGTCGCGGTTGTGGAGCCATTCCGGATCGCTGCCGTGCGAACCGTATGGGTCGACTCCCGCGTTGTCATAGGCAAGAGCTATCAATCGATGCGAGCAGTGCACGCCACCGGGGGCTGGTCATGCACGATACGGCGGAATTCGACGTTCACCAACGCGCGGCCCGATCACGCGCGATTCCGATCACGATTGTGGCGATCTGCGTGTTCGTCGTCGGGATGATCGCCACCGCCCCGACGGCCGCGGACCAAGTCCGCGATTGGCCCCTGGTTTCGCGTATCGTGCCAGCTCGCGGCGGTGACGGGCCGGCGGGGCCGGTGACGCTGTCCGGTGTCTTCACCTATCAGCAGCAACGGCCCCTCAGTTGCGTGTACGCCTCTGTCCACATCGCGACGACGATGATCGGCCAAACGGTATCGGAGTACGAAATCGAGGCAGTCGTTCCCCAATCACCCAACCCGCACTGGGGCTACCGGGGCGACATCATGGGGTCATGGGGCAACACCGACGACTACGGTGTGTACAACGAACCCTTGGCCAGCGGCCTGGCGAGTTGGGCATCACCAGCGAAGCGTTTTACGGATCGACGCGCGAAGACCTGACCCGCGAGTTCGACCGGGGCCGGCCGGTCATCGTCTGGTTTGGGCTGTGGGGTGACGGTGGCACCTTCTACGACTACGCGGCCGACGGAACCCGGTTCCAGCTCACCGCTGGCATGCACGTCATGGTGGCCTACGGCTACGACGACACCGGAGTCTCCATCACTGATCCGGGAACAGCGGTCTACAAGCACTACGATTGGGCTACCTACCTCTCGATGTGGGAGGTGATGGAGGGCATGGCCCTGCGTATCGGCCCGTAATCCAAGGTGCGGATGGCCCGATGCGGGGATGTAGAGGTTCAGAAACATATGAGAGACCGGCAATGACGGAATGAGGGGATCGTCCCGGGTATCGTGGTGGTGCTTCCTCACCCAGCTGCATCGGCGATCCCCTCATGGCCAAGCAGAGCAAGCGCA
>JALZMD010000445.1 GCA_030858375.1 Chloroflexota bacterium | reverse complement strand
CGGCGATCCGGGCCGGTGGTAACGCTACGTCGAGTTCATGCATGGACAGATGCGGGAGCTCTGCACCCACTATGGTGAAATCGACCTGCTCTGGTTCGATGGGCAGTGGGAACATACCGCCGAGGAGTGGCAATCGGAACGGCTGGTGGCAATGATCCGGGAGCTTCAGCCGGGATGAATCCTGAATAATCGGCTCGAAGGTCACTTCAAGCCGGAGCCGGGATTTGGCGATTACGTAACCCCGGAACAGTTTGTGCCGTCCGATTCGTTGCCCTGGCCCTGGGAGATAAGCATGACGATCAGCGAAACGTGGGCCTACAACCCGCGGGACCGAGCCCACAAGTCGAGCCGCGAACTGATTTACACACTCGCTGAAGTCGCCTCGAAAGGGGGTAACTTTCTGCTCAATATCGGCTCCAACGCGCAGGGCAAGTTGCCGCCCGAACTCGCCTCCCGGTTCGAGGTGATCGGCGAATGGATGACAGGCAATGCCAAATCGATCTTCACGAACGGGCATGGCCTCAAGCTCGGTGCGTTCTACGGGCCAACGACAGCAAGCGATGGAGCAGTGTACCTCTATGTGTTGGGGCGGCCGGACGGTGACCAGCTCCAGGTCCGTGGCACGGATGGCCGGGTCAATCGGGATGCTTCAATCCTCGCGACTGGACGCGAACGCGAACTCGATCAACATCAAGTGTTTCAGGAACAGGGCGCCCTGCGCATCAGCCTGCCAGAATCCTTGCTCGATCCGTACGACACCGACGTCAAGCCGACGCTGGACACCTGACCGGAAAGGAGGCATTCACGGTATGCGACGCTTTGCCCAAGTCATCGGTGTCAAGCCGGAACGGGTCGACGACTACGAGGCGATCCACGCGGTGGTCTGGCCCGAGGTACTCTCTCTGATCCGTCAGGCCAACATCCGTAACTACTCCATTTTCCGGCACGGGTCCGTGTTGTTCGCCTACTTTGAATACGTGGGAGTCGACTTCGATGGCGATATGAAGGCACTGTCGGATCATCCGGTCAATCGCGAGTGGTGGAAGCTGACCGACCCGATGCAGGTGCCGGTCCCGGATCGTGACAACGGTGCGTGGTGGAAGAACATCCCTGAAGTGTTCCACACCGACTGACGCAGATTTTTCCGTTCGGTCTTCCGCACACTGCCAATCATCGGTATAGTGACCCGGTCGTCAGCAATCCGGCGGTCCAGCCGAGTCAAACCTGGAACGTACACTTTTCAGGAGAACTATCTTCATGATTTTCAATGAGCCAGATCGCATCAAGGCCCTTACGCCACTCAACCCATTCGATCGCCTGGAGGATGGCCGTCCGAAGGCGCCAGACGATCTGCTGGAGCGACTGAAGCTGGTCACCGTGGACGAGGCATGGGGATTGCTCGAACGCGGTGAGAACTACCATTTTCAGTTCGAAGGTGATTGGAAGGTCCACCTGCATCCAACTGTGCCGCTGGTCGGGCGGGTGGTCACGGCCTCCTACGTGCCAATGCGTCCCGACTTCCACGAAGTTGTCCAGGCCTATGGCGTGGATACCGGCCGTTCCGGCGGGCAGAACACCTGGATCATCGACCAGCTGGGACCCGGCGACGTGCTGGTCGTGGACCTCTTCGGCAAAGTCGAGGACGGTACGTTCATCGGCGACAATCTCGCCACCGCCGCCCGTGCCCGAACTGGCACCGGGATGATCATCGATGGTGGCATCCGTGACTCGACCCGGATCGATGAACTCGAGGATTTCCCGGTTTACTGCCGGGGCATTCACCCCAGTGCGATTTACGAGGTCACGCTGCGCGAGGTGAATGGGCCGATCCGCATTGGTAACACCACGGTCATGCCAGGCGACGCCGTACTAGGCACGCCAGCGGGTGTCACGTTCATTCCGCCGCACCTCCTGGAGCGCATCGTCGAGCGGTCCGAGGATACGCGGCAGCGCGACGTCTTCGGCAAGTTGCGGCTGGCCCAGGGCAAGTACACCTCGGGTGACATCGATGTTTCGACCTGGGCCGATCACATCGAAGCCGACTACGTGGAATGGCTGCCGGCCCAGTCCTGATCGACGTCCACCTTAAAGGAGCATGCTGGCGTGACGCTTCATTCAGACGACCAACCCAAGCCGGTAATTCCTCCGGCCTGGCCGGCGTTCGGCGGTGACGATGCGATCCGGATCCGCGATGTCCGGGTGATCATGACGGCCCCGGACAACATCCGGACCGTGATCGTAAAGATCGAAACGACTGAACCCGGTCTCTACGGGCTCGGGTGCGCCACGTTCACGCAGCGGCCGCTTTTGGTCAAAACGGCAATCGAGGAGTATCTGCGTCCGTTCCTGATTGGCCGGTCGGTCCACGACATCGAGGATATCTGGCAGGCGTCGTTCGTCAGTTCCTACTGGCGAAGCGGTCCTGTGCTGAACAACGCGATGAGCGGTGTCGACATGGCGCTCTGGGATATCAAGGGCAAGATCGCCAACCTGCCGGTGTATCAGCTGCTTGGGGGCAAGGTCCGCCAGGCTGCTGATGTCTATGTCCACGCCTCAGGCGCCGACTTCGACGAGGTCGAAGAGAACGTGCGGGCGCTGATGGATCGCGGCTTTCGGAATATCCGCTGCCAGGTCGCCGTGCCGGGCAGCGCGACCTACGGCGCCCGGCCGAACGCCGACAAGACCGATGGGCAGAAATATGCCATTCACCTTGAACTGACAGATGCGCGCTGGAACCCGGCCGCCTACTGCCGGATCGTGCCTCGGCTGTTCGACCACATCCGGTCACGGATTGGTGACGAGGTCGAACTCCTGCATGACGTACACGAGCGGGTGCACCCGATGGCCGCAATCCGCCTCGCGCAGGATTTGGAACCCTATCGCCTCTTCTTCTACGAGGATCCGTTCGCGCCGGAGGACAACGGGTACTTCGGGTTGTTGCGGCAACACTCGACGATCCCGGTCGCAATGGGTGAGCTCTACGTCAACCAGGCGGAGTACGTCAACCTGATCAAGGATCGCCTGATTGACTTCATCCGCATTCATATCTCGGACATCGGTGGCCTCTCGCCAGCCCGCAAGCTGGCGGCCTACTGCGAGTTCTTCAACGTCCGGACTGCCTGGCACGGACCCGGCGATGCATCACCGATCGCGCACGCCGCGAACCTCGCACTCGATCTGTCCTCATCCAATTTCGGGATCCAGGAAGCGACGATCTGGGGCGAGCGAAGCCGGGAAGTATTCCCTGGCACGCCCGAGTTGCGAGATGGGGCATTGTGGTCGAACGACCTGCCGGGTCTCGGCATCGACCTCAACGAGGAACTGGCCGCCACATACCCGTTCCCGGAGCACCCAATCAACGGCGCCTGGCCAGACATCCGTCTCCGCGACGGCGAGATCGTTCGCCCTTAGCGTTTGGAGGCCAGCGAATTCTTTGCCACCGGCCTCCTGCTAACTCCGACGCGACATATCCTATAGGACAACATTCATCTAACACTTCTTGAACGCAGGTCCATTGTGCTGTCGATCAGGTGTTACCAGTTCGTATAGCTTCCATCCGGGCGCTGCCAGCGGGGAGGTGCCCACATCTCGAACTCGTGGACGGGAAGCGCCTCTTCGTTGAACTCGACGCCGAGCCCAGGTGCAGCAGGTAGCGGGAAGCTTCCGCTCACCGTTTCGAGCGTCACCGGAAAGATGTCCCGCGGGCGATCACGGTCGTGCATGGGGAAGTATTCAAGGTAAGCGAAGTTCGAGGTCGAGGCTGCCAGGTGAACGCACGCGGCCGTTGAGATTGGCCCCAGCGGGTTGTGCGGCATGAGATCGACGTAGTGGGTCTCGCACCAGCCGGCGATCTTCCGCGACTCGGTGATCCCGCCGACGTTGCACACGTCGATCCGGGCGAAGTTCATGAGGCCGCGCTCCAAATACGGCGCGAAGGCCCACTTGCTGGAAAACTCCTCACCGATTGCGAACGGCACATTGGTCATAGACCGCAATTGGGCGTAGGCGTCCGGATTTTCGCAGCGGATCGGTTCCTCGACGAAGTAGAGGTTGAGGTGTTCGATCCGCTGGCAGAACAGCGCCGCCTCGACCGGGCTCAAGCGATGGTGAAAGTCGATCGAAAGCAGCG
>JALZMD010000412.1 GCA_030858375.1 Chloroflexota bacterium | reverse complement strand
GCTGACGACCCTGCGGCGCTGGCTGGTGGCGCAACGGGTCGCACGGATGACGCTGGAAACCCTCCGGCTGCGCCTGCTCAAGATCGGTGGCTGGGTTCGCGAGCGCCCCGATCGGGTCCGACGGCGGCTCGGCCAGCAGCCATCCGAGCGAGGTGTGGTGGCATGCGCTGATGACACGCCCTGTGCCTTCATGAATAATCCGGGCTAGGCGATCTCGCCGTTGCGAATGGGTTCCAGCGCAATCGCCCAGCGCCGAAGCTGACCGAGCATCGTGCTGGCGGCGGACGCAAGCCGCTCTTCGGGCGCGAAAAAGCCGTCGTGAACGAAGCTCGTCACCGAAGGGATCGTGACCGCCTCCGAGACCGCCGTCATCTTCAACGCCGCCACCGCCTGCTTCACCTGCTGCACGGCCCGCAACCCACCGGAAACGCCGCCGTAGCTGACGAAGCCGACCGGCTTGTAGCCCCACTCCTGGGAGAGGTAGTCGATCGCGTTCTTGAGCGGCGCGGTCATCGAATGGTTGTACTCCGGCATCACGAACAGGAACGCGTCGGCCGCCTCGACGGTCTCGCTCCACGCCTTCGTGTGGTCGAACATGTACTGCTTCTTGACCGGGTGGACCGGCTCGTTCATGAACGGCAGGTTGATCGTCGCGAGATCGGCAACCCGGACGTTGAATCCGCCGTGGGCTTCGGCGATTCCCGTGATCCACTCGCCGACCGGGAGCCCGACGCGTCCGGGCCGGGTACTGGCGATGATGATCAGCAGGTCGATATTCTCGTCGGTTGCCACGGTCGTTGATGCTGCGGTCATCGATAGGTCCCTTGCATGCTTAAAGCGCGAAAACAGGCGTCTCGCCCAACTATACGAGCCATCGTCCCGCGGGACTGTTGGGTCTGGCACTCCGGTGAGGCCGTGCGACAATGGCGGGACCGACCATTCTCACCCCCTCGCCCACCTCGTCACCGCCGACGAGCGAGAAGGAGTTCCCGATGGTCGAGCCTCCCCAACCGTCCCGGATCACCCGCCGCCAGTTGCTGACCGCCTCCACCGTCGCGCTGTCGGTGGCGCCGTTCATCGTCCCGAACCGCGTGTTCGCCCAAACCCCGGTCGCATCGCCTGAAGCATCCCCAATCGCCACTCGCCCGCAGCTTTATGTCCCTGCAACCGACGTGCAGTTCGACGAGGCGTTCGACATCGGGGCACCGGTCTCGAACCTCTGCAGGAGGTCGAGATTTCGTCCTCCTATGTGGATGCAATGGGGAAGGAATGGACCGCCGAAGGAACGTATTTGACCGATGTAGACGGGGATCTCTGGCTGGCAACCCAAGCGCCGATCGAGGGCACCTACGATGTCGCTGATCCCATGGCTTTGATCTGGTCCGCGCCGCCGCGAACGGCCGCCTACTACGCCCCGACGGTTTACGGATCTGAGCAGGCCGTGATTACCGCCCGGGTCGACGGTCGGGAAATCGGTGCGACTACCGTCAGCCGCACGATCCTTCCCGAAGGTGGTGCGCCAATCCTGATTGAAGGGCCTGACCTGGTCGCCGAGTTCTACGAACCCGCGCCTGGATCACAGACGCCTGCTCCAGCCGTCGTCGTGCTGGGCGGTTCCGAAGGCGGCATCTACAGCCAGTTGATAGCAGGTCTTCTGGCCTCGCATGGATACGCGACGCTTGCCGTCGGCTACTTCGACACCGGGCCACTTCCCAAAACATTGGAGCGCATTCCTCTGGAGTACTTCGCGGCAGCGTTCGACTGGCTGGGAGACAGGCCAGAAATTGATGC
Source organism: Chloroflexota bacterium (assembly GCA_030858375.1). GTDB lineage: Bacteria > Chloroflexota > Chloroflexia > Thermomicrobiales > UBA6265 > JACCYX01. The sequence continues at coordinate 314 of JALZMD010000412.1, read as the reverse complement.
GGGCAGGCTTGGCGTCGTCGGCTTTTCCAGAGGTGCCGAACTGGCCCTGTTGCTCGGTGCCTACTATCCAGAAGTTACCGCGGTGGTGAGCTACAACGGGAGCGGGTTGGTCGCTCCTGCGCCATTCATCATCCCACCCGTCCCCGCGTGGACATGGCAGGGCGAGGGACTTGCGTTCGCCTCAACACTAGAGGACGAATTCGCCGAGGTGCCGGTCGAGCGCATTGATGGTCCGATCATACTCATCAGCGGCGATGCCGACGGGCTTTGGCAATCCACGGCGCTATCACGAGTGGCCTGGGATCGCTTGCAGC
>JALZMD010000397.1 GCA_030858375.1 Chloroflexota bacterium | reverse complement strand
GCCCGTCTCGATCGCCTTCGCAAAGGCCACCAAACCCGCCGAGCGGCCCCAGAACCGGGGTTGCACGAGTCTCACCTTCTCTTCGCCGCCGCCCACGGGCCGGACGAGCACACGGTCGCCACTGGTGCCCGCATCACCGCCTTCGCGGCTGGTGAAAAAGACATTGCCCTTTTCGCACTCCAGGTTCCAGTCGCCTGCCCAATTGGTGGGACGGTCCGGGCTGATCCAGCTCCCACGGTAGGAGACGATGAGCCCACCCTCGAACTCGATCGTGATCGCGGCTCCACCTTCTTCCTCGAACTTGCTCCACGATGAATCGGTGACCCGGGCGAAGACATTGACCGCGTCTCGCCCCAGCACCAGGCGCATCAGGTCGAAATGATGGATGGCCATGTCGTAGATCAGTGGGTGCGTGAACTGATAGTGCCGGCTGTTGCCCACCGGCGCCGAGTTCGACCACTTGCGAAAATCGACCCGCACCGTGCCGACCGGGCCATATTGCCGATCGGCCACCAGCTGGGCGGCCTTGCGCACGGCTGGATAGTGCCGGTATTGCTGGCTCACCATCAATGTCTTGCCGGTACGCTCGGCGACCTCGATGCCCTGACGGGCCTCGTCGACCGAAACGGCGAACGGCTTCTCGCAGAGCACATGCTTGCCGGCTTCCATCGCCTCGATCGCCAGCGGCACATGCGCGACCTGGGGGGCGGTGACAAGCAGGGCATCGCACTCGACTGCCGCAAAAGACTCGGCGATCGATGTAAAACACCGATCCGCAGGCAAATCGAGGCGCTTGCGCGCCGCTTCGAGGGTCGGCTCGTGGGCATCGACCCAGGCCACGCGTTCGAATTGGCTGACCGGAGGAATGGCGTTCATTTCCCAGTCCTGACCCCATCCGCCGAGACCGACATGGACCAACTTGACCGTCACATTCACTCCTTCGATGTCATGCGGGCATCGCACTCGATGTGCCCATTCCCCAACTCGATGATGAAGTGGCGATCATACCGTTGATCGCCTCACGACGCGACCCCCGTACCGTGTCCACGGGTTCAGGTGGCGTGTGCACCATCCGTGTCAATCCCGGGTAAGATTCCGGGAGCTTGTTCGCTGGCGTGGGGGCTTTCGCACGCCAAGGTCACAGAGGGACGATCACCAACATGGCGAGTACCACCGTACACAAGACCAACGTCGGCATCGTCGGGGCTGGCAACATTTCGGAAATTTATCTCAAGAACCTGACAACCACCTTCGATAATGTCAACGTGGTTGGGATCGCCGATCTCGTGGTTGAGCGTGCCCAGGACCGCGCCGAGAAGTTCGGTGTTGGCGCCTTCTCGGTCGAACAACTGCTCGCCCATCCCGACGTCGAGATCGTGGTCAACCTGACGATTCCCGCCGCCCATGCCCAGATCGCCAGTGAGGCGATCGCCAACGGCAAATCGGCCTACAACGAGAAGCCGCTCGCCATCAATCGCGAAGACGGCCAGCGCCTCCTCGCCGAAGCCGCCGCGAAGGGGGTGCTGGTGGGATCCGCCCCCGATACGTTCCTCGGTGGTGGGCTTCAGAGTGCGAGGAAGTACCTCGATGACGGCCTGATCGGCGAGCCAGTGGCGGTGAGCGCCCAGATGCTCGGCCACGGCATGGAATCGTGGCACCCGGATCCGTACTTCTTTTTCCAGCCGGGAGCAGGGCCGCTTTTCGATGTCGGCGTCTACTACGTCCAGGCACTGGCCTCGATCCTGGGACCGGTGGCCCGGGTTTCCTCGCTCTCACGCGCCAGTTTCGCGGAGCGGACCGTCGAGAGCGGACCGAAGACTGGTGACAAGATCCCGGTCAACACGCCGACGCACATCATGTCGTCGATCCAGTTCGAAAACGGGGTCGTCGGCAACCTCGGAGCGTCGTTCGACGTCTGGGAAACGAACCACTTCACGCTGGTGATCTACGGATCCCAAGGCACCCTGCGGCTGCCCGACCCCAACACCTTCGGCGGCCCGATCCAGCTCCTGAAGGCGGGCGGCAAGGAGTGGTCGGAGTTGCCATTGACCTACGGAAATACGGTGAACAGTCGGGGCCTCGGCGTGTGGGACATGGCCAACGCGCTCCAGACGGGGGGCAAGGCCCGGGCCAGCGGCGAGCTTGGCTACCACGTGCTCGACATCATGGCATCGGTGCTCGAATCCGGCGAAAACGGCCATCACGTCGACGTCGAAAGCACCGTCGAGCGGCCAGACAGCCTCCCACAATAGCCGGATCATGTGGTTCCCGGACGACTCACTCATCGGGGCCGGCTCGTGTGCCGGCCCGCCTCGCGCCCAAAGGACATCTCACCCATGAGCGGCACTGCGGCGAGTCCTGTTTCGGTCGGCATCATCGGCGCGGGGTACATCTCCGAGATTTACCTGAGCAATCTCACGACGCGGTTCGAGAACGTGCGGGTCGTGGCGATCGCTGACCTGATGGTCGAACGAGCCCAGGAACGAGCGGAGAAGTATGGCATTGCCGCCATGGCGGTAGACGAACTGCTGGCCGATGACGGCATCGAGCTGGTGGTTAACCTGACGATCCCCCTTGCCCACGCCGAGGTCGCCCTGGCGGCAGTGACGGCCGGCAAATCGGTCTACAACGAGAAGCCGCTGACCGCGACGCGCGAGCAGGGCAGCGAGTTGCTCGCCCTGGCCCGGGAGAATGGGGTACTCGTCGGCGGGGCGCCGGACACCTTTCTCGGCGGGGGCCTGCAAACGGCCCGCAAGCTCATCGACGATGGCGCCATCGGACTGCCGATCGCCGCCACGGCGAACATGTACACACGGGGTCACGAACGGTGGCATCCGGATCCCGCCTTCTACTACCAGCCCGGAGCGGGTCCGATGTTCGACATGGGCCCCTATTACCTGACCGCGTTGGTCAGCCTGCTCGGTCCGATCGTTCGCGTCGGCTCAAGCGCTGGAATCAGCTTCCCCGAGCGCACCATCACGAGCGAGCC
>JALZMD010000391.1 GCA_030858375.1 Chloroflexota bacterium | reverse complement strand
CCCCAGGGCTCCGTCGAGCGCATCGACATCGGAGGCGCCGAGGCAGTCGTTCTGACGGTCGGTATTGAACAGGGCGGGATCACGATTCTGGTCCAGGTGGTTGCCGTGCCCGTAGGGAACACCATGGCAATCGGCACCGTCCTCATCGCTGACCAGGATGCGGTCGACCAGGAAGAAGTGCGTGGCTTCGCTGAAGCCCTGACGCTGGCCGGCGTTGAGCACATCGGAACCGTTGCCGAAGGCGCCCAATAACCGCTATCCCCAACGGAATGTCAATCATCACGCGAGGGCCGCTTACTGGTGTGATCGGCCCTCGCCTTCATTTCCAACATCATTCGACACCAGGGCCCAGGAGGCGATTCACATCATGGCCACAGCCCGACCAGTGATCACCATTTCCGGGGAATATGTGGCGTTGGGACCTCTCCGGCGAGATCTCATTCCGGTCTACCATGCCTGGATCAGCAACCTTGAAACGAGTCAGTATCTGTCGGGAGGCGGGTCCGCGCCGACGCTGGACGAGGAGATCGACTGGTACGAGCGGGCGATTCGCCTCGAGAACGAGCAGAGGTTCACGATGTATGCCCTTCCCGAATTCCACCCAATTGGCACCGTGAACCTGCACCAGATCAACCACAGGCACCGGAAGGCGAACATGGGGATCATGATCGGCGAGCCCGCCATGCGCGGGCGCGGTCTGGGCACCGAGGCGGTCGAGCTCATCGTGGACTACGGGTTCAATGCGCTGAACCTCTACAGCATCTGGCTCACCACCTCTGAGTTCAACACCGCCGGCCGCCGTGCCTATGCCAAGGCGGGCTTTACGGAAGTTGGCCGACGTCGGCAGTGTCTCTTCCAGGCCGGTCGCTTTTGGGACGAGATCCACATGGACATCCTGGCGGAGGAGTTCACCGCATCAAGATTGACGAAGCGGCTCTTGACGTTGGAAGGTGACACGTTATCGTGACGGTTCCTGGCGATAGACTTCTCGCTAGCCCGAAATTACGAAAAACGGGCCATTCCGATTTGGTCTATGGAATCCCGAGATACTAGCGGCAAATGCGATTGTGCATGGGGGTCCACCTTCGTGTTGACCCGAGTTCCACGACCTTGATGCGCTGTGCTTCGCTCCAGATGTCACTGGAGTACGCTCTTTCCAACGACGTGGCGCGCTACACCCTGCTCAATCCATGTAGTCTTCCATGGCCCGTTCGTAGGCGTAAAACGTCTCGTCGCCGAAGCACACGACACGAACCGTCTCCAGGCGCTGATCACGCTCGACCGCGAGGCGTAACTCCCGCACAGCGATCCGTGCAGCACGCGAAATCGGGAATCCGTACGCTCCAGTGCTGATCGATGGAAACGCAATGCTAACCAGGTTGCGCAATTGGGCGAGGCGAGTGCTGTTCCGGTAACAATTGGCGAGAATTGCGTCCTCACCGTGCGTGCCGCCTTGCCAGACAGGCCCCACTGTGTGGATGACAAAGTGCGCGGGCAGGCGAAAGCCGGCGGTAATACGCGCTTCGCCGGGTGGGCAGCCGCCGATGGTGCGACAGGCCGCTTGCAACTCCGGACCTGCGACGCGGTGAATCGCACCATCGACACCACCCCCTCCGAGCAGGAATGCGTTTGCGGCGTTCACGATCGCATCGACGTGCTGGCGGGTGATATCACCCAGGATGACCTCGATAAAGCCGTCCGCAAGGACCGTATCTACCATTACCTGGGCCCTTCAAAACGTACCCGGCGCCGGTTGCTGCCCGGCGCCTCGATTTCAACTCAGGCGGCGGCGATCGCTTCCTTGAGGAGCGCGGGCACCTGTGACGGCGACTGGGCGACGCGGACTCCCGCAGCTTCCAGCGCCTTGACCTTGTCGGCTGCGGTACCGGAACCCCCCGAGATAATGGCGCCGGCGTGACCCATGCGTTTGCCCGGAGGGGCGGTCTGCCCGGCGATGAAGCTGGCAACCGGCTTTGTGACATGGTCCTTGATGAAAGCCGCGGCATCTTCCTCATCGCTGCCGCCGATTTCGCCGATCATCACGATCGCCTCGGTATCCGGGTCATCCTGGAAGAGTCGCAATACATCGACGAACGAAGTGCCGATGACCGGATCGCCCCCGATGCCAACGGCCGACGACTGCCCCAGGCCGGCCTTGGTCAACGCGTCCACGACTTCATACGTCAACGTACCGGACCGAGAGACGAGCCCGACCTTGCCCGGTTCGTGGATGAAGCCCGGCATGATCCCGACCTTGGCTTCGCCGGGGGTAATGAGACCGGGACAATTCGGGCCAATGAGCCGGGCTCCGTGCGCCTTGACGTAAGCGTAGACCGGAACCATGTCGTTGACCGGCACGCCTTCGGTAATACAGATCACCAGCTCGATCCCGGAGTCGACCGCTTCATAGATCGCATCGGGCGCGAACTTAGCGGGAACGTAGATGATCGATGTGTTCGCGCCGGTTTCAGCCACCGCGCTTTCGACCGTGTCGAAGACGGGCACCCCGGCAAGTCTTTCGCCCTGCTTGCCAGGGGTGACGCCCGCCACGACATTCGTGCCGTACTCCACCATCTGGGTCGTGTGAAACGACCCTTCACGACCGGTGATACCTTGCACGAGCAGGCGAGTGTTCTTTCCAACCAGAATGCTCACAGATCTGAACTCCTTCCGCGCCCGCGCGCGAGACTAGGCGGCCTGCCCGTGCGCAGCGGCAACCACTTCGGCCGCCGCCTGGTCCATCGTATCGACGGCGGTCAAGCCCGCTTCGGCGAGGATCTGCTTCCCTTCCTCGGCATTGGTTCCCGAGAGGCGAACCACGATGGGAATGGAAACCTTGACCTCAGCCAGCGCCTCGCGAATCCCGTTGGCGACGACATCACCACGCGTAATGCCACCAAAGATATTGATCAGGATGGCCCGGACGTGGGGATCGGCCGTCACCAGCCCGAAGGCTTTGGCAACTTGCGAGGCACTGGCTCCACCACCGACATCGAGGAAGTTGGCCGGTTCACCGCCTTGCAGCTTGACAGCATCCATCGTGGCCATCGCCAGGCCCGCGCCATTGACGATGCACCCGATATCGCCGTCGAGCTTGACGAATGAAATCCCACTTCGACGGGCATCGAGTTCGGTCAGGTTCTCCTCGGCGAGATCCCGCAGGGACTCGATATCGGCGTGCCGGTAAAGCGCGTTGTCATCGAAACTCATCTTCGAATCGAGCGCCAGCCAGTCGCCCGCTTCAGTGAGGATCAGAGGATTGACTTCAACGAGTGTGGCATCTTCCTTGATGTAGGCGCTGTACAACTGCTGGGCAATTGCGGCGAATCCGTTGACTTTGTCAGCTGGCAACCCCAGGGCGAAGGCCACCTCCCGTGCCTGGTATGGTTGCAAGCCGAGGGCGGGATCGCCCAGGCGGCGAACGATTTTTTCAGGCCGCTCACGGGCAACTTCTTCGATATCGACCCCGCCCTCGGCACTGGCCATGACCAGGACCTGACGGTTGGGGCGATCGAGCACGACACCCAGATAGAACTCGTGCGCGATTTTTGCCCCCTTTGCCACGAGCACCTTGTTCACCGTGTGGCCGCTGATATCCATACCAAGAATTGTTGCGGCAGCATCCCGCGCCTCGTCGGGGTTGTGCGCAAGTTTGATGCCGCCGGCCTTGCCCCGCCCACCGGTGTGGACCTGTGCCTTGATCGCGACCGTTCCGCCAAATTCGGCGGCAATGACGCGGGCGTCATCCGGGGTTTCGGCGACGCGCCCAGGATTGACTGGCACGCCGTAGCGGGCCAGGATTTCTGCCGCCTGATACTCGTGGACATCCATCGTCAGTGATGCTCCTTGTGAAATGACTAGTGGTCCCATCGGTGACGAGTGCATGTTCGGCCGCTCGTGTGCCGAATGGCCGCCCACCTCCGTGGGATCGTAGCATAGCGTGGCGACTTGTCATCCCTGCCGAGACCGGTCCGGACTATCGCGTGACCGCTTCTGGCAACACTTGACACCGTGCCGGAAGGCGGGCAGCAAACCCTTCGGCAAGTGGCCTCCGATAACGCGCCGCTGATGGATTCATATCCGGGCC
>JALZMD010000319.1 GCA_030858375.1 Chloroflexota bacterium | reverse complement strand
TTCACGTTAGGGTTATGCCAGCTTGATGTGATTCATTCACCAATCATTCGCTGTGTAGCACCGTGAATGCTTCCGCCAGTGGCAGTTCAACTGGCACACCAACCTCGGCGGCACGGCAACACCCGCTTGGAGGGAACGCCTTCAGCCAGAAGGTCAGGAATTGTGGTCCGACCGTATCCTGGCGCGACGGTTGTCCGCTGCCCTGCGGGCAATGCCCACAGCAAGGGGCGGAACGGGCGTCACCAGCAGCAGCAGGTGCTGCACCATGCGCATCGAGAATAGTTCTTCGCTGTCGGCCGCCACCGGCGAGAGCAGGGCGATGCAGAACGCGAGTACCCCGCCCAGGTAGCACCACGCGCGCCAGGCGGGAAAGTCGAACCAAGGATCGGGCAGCCGGTGACTATGACGCGCTGGACACTACCTGGCGCCCACCGGGAGTCCGGCAATGTGCTCCTGCCAGTAGTGGGTGGTCTTGGCGACCACGGTGACCACGTTCTTGATCTCCCGCTCCAGCCGGAAATGGGGTCCGGCCGGGAACCAGAGCACATTGTCTTCACGGCGCACGGTCACGTTCTCGACCACGATCGCGCGCAGGAGCCAGATCGCCATCTCCTCATCCGTGCATTCCAGGCCGATCCACCCGGGAACCGGACTGCGCTGCACGGGCAACTTCGTGACCTGGGCGATGCCGCGCTCCAGTTCCTTGAGCACCCATTCGTACTTCTCGGGATCGGCCGCGATCGCTTCTTCGTGCACCGGTTCCAACAACGTGCCACGGTGTGGGGCACCGCCCGCCAGCGCCAGTTCGCAGTAGCCCGTCCACATCTCGTTCCAGGCGACGTCGCCTTTCTCGTCGTACTGGAGGGCGGCGGCGCCCATCGGCGCGGCACTAACCCGGGTGTTTGGATCTTGATAGCGGGGCGGCAGGATACCCATCGAGGTGCTTCGCCCGCCCGCCATCGACGGCGGAGCGGCGGCCGTCATCGTCACGATTTCCACGGTGACGAGCGAGAGATGACGGACGTGTTCGTGAAGCACGCGCTTCACGTTGGCGACGACCGCCTGGCCCTCCGCCAGCGTGCGCCCTTCGGCGACCGCGATGCCGATCTCACTCTGCAATTCGTGACCGAGCCAGCGAACCCGGACGCTGGCGATGTCCTCGACCCCGCTCACCTCACTGGCGTACTGCTCGATCTGGTCGACCACGTGAGGATCGACGGCGTCCATCAACCGGTGCCACACCCGCAGCGTCGCGTCGCGGGCGATGAAGAGGATCGCCACGCCGATCAGGAGCCCCACGATGGGATCGAGGATCGGGAACCCGAGCACCGATCCCGCCACCGCCACCAGCACCACCAGCGAGGTGAGGCCGTCGATCCGCGCGTGCAGGCCATCGGCGACGAGCGAGGCCGATCCGATCCGGTTGCCCGTGCGAATCTGGAACAGCGCGACCGCCTCGTTGCCGAGGAAGCCAATCACGGCCGCCGCGGCAACCCACGGCAGCCGGTCGATCGGTTCGGGATCGAGTAGCTTCCCGAACGATTCCCACAGGATGTAGCCCGCGCTGAACACGATCGAGAATACGATCACGACCCCGGCCACGTCCTCAGCCCGCCCGTAACCATAGGTGTAGCGGCGAGTCGCCACCCGCCGCGAAAGGTAGAAGGCGATTAGCAGCGGGATCGAGTTCAGCATGTCGCCGAAGTTGTGAACAGTGTCGGCGAGGAGCGCGACGCTGCCGCTGATGACCACAATGAAGATCTGGAGCACGGTCGTCAGGGCCAGCGCCCCCAATGCGATCCAGATCGTGCGGATACCTTCGCGCGTGCCGAACGCCGGATCGCCAATCAGATCCTGGACCTCGTGCTCATGACCGTGTAGATGGAAGATCGCCGCCAGCCAGCCGAGCGGACCGCCGGCATGGCTGTGTCCATGCGAACCTGCTGATTTCCCACTCAGGGAAAGACGTTTGGCCACGTTGTTGTCCTTGGCACTCCAGTGAGCTGATCGAGCGACTAGCACCTACGTGGGGAATCTGTAAGCATTCCGCAGATGCAGCCGCATAGAATGTGTCAAGTTTAGGAATGGACCATGGTCTTGACCGTTTATTGCAAACATTGGCAGGAAGCGCGATTTGCATGACGCATGAGAGTTTGCAGTGGGAGAACGTCCTTCGACAGGCGGGGCACCGGGTGACCAGGCAACGCGGCATTATTCTTGACGCGGTCTGTTCGGGCGATGGCCACATCGCGCTGGGGGAGGTGTACGCCCATGCCCGCCGCCAGGATCGGTTGCTCGACCGCTCGACGGTCTATCGCGCCCTGAAGCTGTTCACGGAGGTCGGGCTGGTCGTGGCCGCCGACACCGGCGATGGCGAAACCTACTACGAGATCAAGCGGCCGGAACAGCATCATCACCTGGTCTGCCGTCAATGCGGTCACGAACAGGAGATCGACGATTCGGTAATGGACATCATGTTCCGGCAGGTGGATCAGGAACACCAGTTCCAGGTGGTGACCGATCATCTCGTGCTGTTCGGCTATTGCGTCTCGTGCCAACAGCAGCGAGCCGCAAATCCGCCGAATTCAGGCCAGGCCTGAATAAACGGTCCAGTCAGGACGTTGGATTGCGCAGGCGCAGATGCTCACCGTCACCCATAGCAAGGCGCGCCTCCCGCCAGTGCCGTTGCCGGTGACATGAATACGAGCGGCTCCCACAGTCGTAAGTCCAGCAACTGCCCCAGTTGACGGCATGGAAGGTGACCGACCGGCCTGCCGGGGGAATCCCTCTCATTTGAGGGAAATCGAGCCGTCCCCACGTCCAGCCAAAAACGATCCGGCAGGGACCGTGGGCCAGCACCAACGCAAGGAAGCATGACCTTGTAGATCTCGAATCGATTCCGCATCGCCGGATTGGCGTTGCCACTCGCCGCAACCTTGACCCGACCAGCGACAGCGCAGGAATCGGCGCCAAGGGGCGCCTCCTGGCCAACCACCAATCCCGAAGACCAGGGGCTGCCCGCCGATTTGGCGGACCAGATCGATGCGCGGGTCGCCGCCGAGACGCCATTGCTCTCCGCCCTGCGCGGCGGGCAACTCGTGGTCGAGCGCCATTACAACGGTTTCCGGGCGGAGGAGACGTTCGCCGCCTGGTCGGTGGCGAAGAGCATCACCAC
>JALZMD010000291.1 GCA_030858375.1 Chloroflexota bacterium | reverse complement strand
GCTCACTATGCTCGGCCTGGATCTTGGCGCCGGTATCGCACAGGAGAACGCCGCGCGCATCCTCGAAGCCGCCCGGGACGTTGGTGGTTTCGTCCGGATCGATATGGAGGGGTCGGCGTACACCGATCTGACCATGCGCATCTTCGAGGAGCTGCACTCCAAGTGGCCGGCGGAAGTCGGGATCGTGATCCAGGCATACCTGCGTCGGGCCGAGGCTGACGTACGCCGGACTATTGAACGCGGCGCTCGGGTTCGTCTGGTGAAGGGCGCTTACGCCGAGCCCGAGGAAATCGCCTTGACGAGAAAGCTGGAAGTGGATGAGCAGTTCGCGCGACTGACCCGGCTGCTGCTCAGCGAGGGGACTTATCCAGCTATCGCGACCCACGACATGGACCTGGTGCGGGCCACCATCGAGCATTCCCGGAGGTACCGAATTGCAAGCGAGCGGTTCGAATTCCAGATGCTCTACGGGGTGCGACGCGACCAACAAGTGAAGCTGGTCGCGGACGGATACCGGATGCGTGTGTATGTGCCTTACGGTACCGAGTGGTATCCATACTTCTCGCGCCGGATTGCCGAGCGACCAGCCAACGCCCTGTTCGTACTGCGCCAACTTCGGGGATAGAACCGATGGCTGCTAGTCGGCAGCGGTGGTTATCTGATCGGCCAGCGTCGTTTCCAGGATGTCTTCAGTCTCGTGGGAAATGACCGAATGCTGGTCCGTAGCCTCTCGAAGTCGCTTGACGATATCAAGCGGCGGTACCCCGCCATCGAGGAGACCCATAATGTAGCAGGCGAGTGTCGTTCGTACCCGGTCGCTGGGATAAACCGTTAGCGACAATTGAAGTGACCGAACGGCCTGCTTGTGGTGGTTCTTGACGGTCCACACGCTGAGACCCAGATGTTTCGAGATCTCATCGTAACTCATGCCATACGCCTGAAGGCGCAGCACTTCCCGTTGCCGGGGCGTAAGTGAAGCACCTCTGTCGCATGCTGTTGCTGAGATTGCCATGGTTCTACTTCTCCCTGTCCAGAACGTGCGAAGCGTCGTACTAGCTCGCTGGAACATGTCGAAGTGACCGCGCAACCCGTAAATCCCTACCTGCGCCCAAGTCTAAGGTACCGACGCGATGATGTGCACTGGTACGTTGGTCCTTTCGCCTTGCATCCATTGGTCACGATCGCTGCAGCTTAAGACAGCTGGGAGTTTGGCCAAAAGTACCAGGACCACAATTCTTTCCAGCAGCTTCGATCCTTGCGCAAGCGTGGGACAATGAGAGATTCGATACGTTGGTCCCTGCGTCAAGGCGAATGTATCGTGACAAGGAGCCATCATGACCGGCCAGATTCAGGGAGACATGATTTCTCCCGGTTCGATCGAACCAATCAACCAGCCCAGAGCCTTCACCGGTGCGCCTCCCAGCCAGGCCTCGGCGCTCGATCCGATGTGGCGGCTGATCAAGCGATTGCCGACCTACGCGCGGATTTCGACGGCTCTCGCACGTGATCCCCGTATTCCCGGCGCGGCAAAGGCGATGCTCATTGCCGGTGGTGCCTATCTCGTCTCTCCGATCGACCTCGTGCCGGGGTTCATTCCGGTTGCTGGTCAACTGGATGACCTCTATGTGGTGCTGCTGGGTCTACGCGGGGCGATTCGTCTGAGTCCTCCCGACGTCATTGATGAGCATTTCGCGCGAGTCGGTCTACCGGTCGCCATTGTCGACGAAGACCTCACTGCCATCCGGACCCTGGTACGTCGCGGACTTAAGTGGTCGTTCGACAACGGCGGCAAAGCATTTGCCCGGATGTCCCGGCAAGCGACATCACTCGCCCGTCGGGCACGCCAGGGCCGCCAGGAGCGCCAGGAAGGACATTCGAATCATGACCAAAACCCGCTCTAACCGCGGCCGTCAACGTCGCCATCGGGACCGTGCCACAGAATCAGCAACGGCAGAAACGATGCCTGTCGAGCGGGGGGCCGAAGATGCCTCGCCACCCGTTCCCGCACAACGTAATCAGGGTCCCGAGCCGCCCGCTCTCCGCGATCCCGCGCCCAACCGGCGCGCGTCGAATGGACCGCCAGCGCAGCGAAGACAGCGGCCCTCCCACGAGCAGGTGCCGTCATCTGGCCATGGCCAGACCCCCGCGAACGCTGACCAGCGCGCTGGTCAGGCGCGTGGCAATCGCCGCCGCCCACAGCGTCGTCCGGAAGCGGTGCCGATGCCGAACCAGGTGCTGAGAACCAGGGCACCGGTAACAGGTCCGACGGGCCCGGTTGCGAAGCGCCACCTCGAGGATATCTCCGGGCCCGAAGGGCCGATGCTGGGATGTCCGATGCTGACCCGGACCCGGATCGGATTGCCCGTCACCGGTGGCCAGCGGGCACCGCGCTGTTCGCTCGCCTGGGCGATTCACTCGGAAACCGAAGCCACCTACTGCATGGAAACCCATGACCTGACCCAATGCTGGAAAGCACATCCGGAGCGGCTGGATGAAGTCAAGGCAAGGCTCGACGAGCAGCGGGCCGCGGACTGAACAGGACTCGCGAAAAGACGCCGGTTCAATAACGAACCGGCGCCTTTTCGATTTTCGGATCAGCTACGTGCCACGATCAACCCAGTGCCGCCGTGCGATCAACCCGCGGTTTGGGTTCGATTGGCCGCCGGGCGCTTGCCGTCCCACGGTGCACGGGTCGCAATGTAATCCGCGACGTCGTTGGCCGAGTGCTCGCGCAGGTCGATGGCCGGGTAATCGGGATTGTCCGGCATGTACAGGTGGAACGTGAATTGGATGGGTTCGATACGCTCCATCTCGGCCCACCAGGCGTAAAGCGCTGGAAGCCAATCGAAATTCGTGGCCCGTACGCGCCACAGGGCGACGCCGGCGCCCCGTTCGTAGGCGAGGGCCTCGCCGAAGTAGACCTTCGAATGGCCATCGGCCTCGATGATGCCCCTGACGTCGTCGTAGTGACGGGGTGAGCCCTTTAGGGAGAACCGATAGCCCACGGGCGGCGGGGGCGGCTTGATCTCCATCGCCGCTTTCAGTTTCGTCTTGCTTTCCCAGGGCAACAACCGCATTCCGGGCTACCTCCAGCTACCATTGAACGAGTGAGCGAGTGAACATCGGCGACGGAATGTGACTCCGACCCGGCCCGGCACGATACTGTCCACAGTGTACCGTGAATGGTTGCTCCCTCGCCCAGTCGGGCATTGTCCCGCCAGCTAAAGGAGTAACGTCCCGCCATGGCCGATTTCGCCCAGAACCTTGAGCTTAAGGTCCAATGCGCTCCGGCAGTATTGGATTCCATTCAGCGTCGCGTCGCGTCGCTGGTTTGTTCTCCAATCCAGCGGTTGAATCAGGTTGATACCTACTTTCGGGTGGTGAGGGGCCGGCTCAAGCTGCGCGAGATCCGCTCCCAGTCCGAACCCGTCCGCATCGATCGGGCCGAGATCATCGCATACACCCGGCCGACGGATGACGGTTCCCGCTGGAGCTCATACCAGGTGGTGCCAATCGCCGCCCAACGCCGCACCGGTCCTGTTCAGCAGCATGCTGATGACGCATGACCAGCTTGCCCGGGTCGACAAGGTGCGGCACGTCGCCCTGATTGGACAAACGAGGGTTCACCTCGATCTGGTCGACGGCCTCGGCGCCTTTGTGGAGCTCGAAACCGTTATCTCCACCCAGACCCAAAGCGAAGCAACTGCTGAGCACCGGCAGGTCATCGGCCTGATCGGGCTGGCTGCCTATCCTTCCGTCGCCGGTTCCTGCAGCGATCTGGCCCAGCCGATGTCGTGATCCTTTCGGGTACCACGTATCCTTGCCGTGAACCGCGATGCACCGGCTGGCTACATGTTGGCACCAGTCGCTGGAAGGGCAACCACATGAAAACTGCTTCCCCTGTCCGCATTCACATACCCGTCAACGGCATCACGATGTCGTGTCTCGAGTGGGCCGGGCCGGGCGATCCTGCCAAATGCTCTGTCTTGATCCTCCATGGCGTGCTCCAGAATGCCGAAGGGATGAGCGGCCTTGCCCGGCATCTCGCGCGTCACCACCGTGTCGTGGTTCCTGACCTGCGGGGCCGGGGCGAAACGGATCAGCCTGCCGATGGTTACGATCCCCGGACGATGGCGAAGGACGTGGCCGACCTGATCGCCACCCTGGGGCTGGAGCGCCTTGTCGTGATCGGGCGCAACCACGGCGGCGTGGTCGGTTATCACCTGGCGGCCGGTTTTCCCGACCGCTTGTGCGGGCTGATCCTCAGCGATGCGAATCCCGACGTGGGAGCCGAGCGCGCGGCCCGGAGACTTGCCTCGGTCGGCGAATTGCCTCGGACATTTCCAGATCTCGACACCGCGGTCACCTATTATCAGGAGCGCCTCGGGGTCTCGGAAGAGCGGGCCCGGCACGATATTCCCCACGATCTGATGGAATCCGGTGGCGTCTACACCTGGCGACATAACCTGGAGGTGATCGCCCGCATCGAACGGGCCTCGGCGCCGCGCACCGACTGGGACGTGCTGGCCCGGATCCAGGCGCCGACGCTGCTCCTGCGCGGGCAGTGGAGCCGGATTCCCAAGGCGACGGCCGAGCAGGCCCGCCAGACGATCCCGCACGTCGAAATCCAGATGATCTTCGGCGCAGGGCACGATGTCTTCCTTGGTAATGGGTCCGAACAGGCGATCGGCGCCATCGATATGTTCCTGATGCGCCTTAACCGCATCGAGGTCCAGGGATGATCTAACCCCGGCCACCCGAGATGCTGTAACGGGTGATGCATATTGAAGTGATTGGACGGATCGCCTGGCGCTGACTGGCGCGCAGCTCCTTTATTGTCATTCCGAGCTTGCGAGGCTGCGGAGCGATATCTCTTCGCCGCAGCGAATATAGGACTCTCAGCCTCAACGTCGGAGAGATTCCTCCACTCGCCTGCGGCTCGTTGCGGAATGACGTTTAGAACGCTGCGCGCCGTGGCAAATCCACATCAGGGCATGACCCCGCGTCGAGAACTTGTGTAACACCCGAGTTCTGGGGGAGGGCCAACGGGCATGGATAATGCGCCCACCCTCAACTTCCCTGCCCGTGTATGTCCTCCCACTCCTAAGCATGCGAACCGGACTCACTGTGCCAGCTTGCGCCACCCGCGCAACTCGCCGTCAGTACGTCGCCCGCCCGCCCGAGATATCGAACACCGCGCCGGTGCTGAAGCTGATCTCGTTGGAGCAGAGGAACCGCACGAGCGCAGCCACTTCCTCTGGCTGCCCGACGCGTCCCATCGGGATCTTGCTGGTCATGTAGGCAACATGCTCATCGGTGAGTTGCTTGAGGATCTCCGTCTCGATCACAGCCGGCGTCACGGCATTGACGATCACGCCGCTGGTCGCCACTTCCTTGGCGATCGCCTTTGTCAACCCGATAACCCCGGCCTTGGCCGCCGAGTAGGGCACCGCGTTGGGATTACCCTCCTTGCCCGCGATCGAGGCGATATTGACGATCCGTCCGTAGCCGCGCTCGATCATGCCGGGCAGCACTGCCCGGCACCCGACGAACACCCCGCCCAGGTCAATCGCGATCACCTGCTGCCACTCGGCAACCGATAGCTCCCAGGTCGGCGCGGCACGCCCCGCGATGCCAGCGTTGTTCACGAGGATCGATACGGGACCGAACGTCGAACCCACCGAGTCTACGCCCGCCGCCCATTGCTCCTCATCGGTTACGTCCAGCCGTAACCCGACCGCATGCTTGCCCAGGGCCTGGGCCGCCTGAGAGGCCGCATCGGCGTCGATATCGGCAATCACCACCGAGGCGCCGTCGGCAACCAGCCGCGTCGCGACCGCCAACCCGATCCCGCGTGCGCCGCCCGTCACGATCGCAACCTGGTCTTTCAGGGAACTCGATGTTTCGGTCATTCCAAGCACTTTCCGCTAAGCGTGGTTCCATGATCCTGTCGGCAGTTTCTCAATGATGATAGTAGCCGGGCGCGCGGCGCCTGCATACCCGGTCGAACTTAGCAGGCGCGTACAATGCGCCAAACAGGCTGCGAGAAGGGGAGTTACCCATGACGACAACGCTCATCCGGAACGCCACGCTGGTCGCCACGATGGACGACGACCGCCGCGAAATCGCCAACGGCGCGATCCTGATCGACGGCTCACGGATCGTTTCTGTGGGAACCACTGGCGAACTTGTCGCGACCGCCGAAGCAGACGATGTCATCGACGCTACCGGCATGGTGTTGCTTCCCGGGCTGGTCAATACCCACCACCACTTCTTCCAGACTCTGACGCGGGCGATGCCCGCCGCGCAGGATGCGAACCTCTTCACCTGGCTCCGCACGCTCTACCCAATCTGGGCCGGCATGACCCCCGAGGCGATCCAGGTCAGCACCCGGGTCGCCCTCGCCGAGCTTCTGCATTCCGGCTGCACGACCGCCAGCGACCACACCTACATCTGGCCCAACGGCGCGCGGATCGACGACCAGATCGAGGCCGCCGCCGACTTGGGGGTCAGGTTCCACGCCTCGCGAGGCTCGATGTCGGTTGGTGAGTCGAAGGGTGGGTTGCCCCCGGATTCCGTGGTCGAAGACGAGGCCGCCATCCTCGCCGACTCGCGCCGGGTGATCGAGCAGTATCACGATCCCAAACCCGGCGCGATGATCCGGATTGTGTTGGCGCCGTGCTCGCCGTTTAGCGTGTCACCCGACCTGATGCGCGAAAGTGTCGCCATGGCGAGGGCCTACGGCGTTCATTCGCACACGCACCTGGCGGAAACCCTCGACGAAGCCTATTTTTGCCAGGCGACGTTTGGCCGGTCACCCGTTGAACTCTGTGAGGATCTCGACTGGATTGGGGAGGATGTCTGGCACGCCCATTTTGTCCATCCGTCCGACGACGAGATCATTCGTGCGGGCGAATCGCACACCGGCGCCGCTCACTGCCCCTCATCCAACATGCGCCTGGCCTCCGGGATCGCGAAGGTTGGCCAGTGGCAACGCGCCGGAATGCGCGTGGGATTGGGGGTCGATGGCTCGGCGTCGAACGATGGCTCCCACCTCTTGGCCGAGGCGCGGATGGCGATGCTGCTCCAGCGGGTTGGCGGCGATCCAGCGGCGATGTCGGCCCGCGAGG
>JALZMD010000289.1 GCA_030858375.1 Chloroflexota bacterium | reverse complement strand
GGTCCCATGCCGTACGGATGGGCCTCTGGCAGGGACCAACCCCGTCCGCTCAAGGTCGAGCTCGTCAGACTTCGGTGTCGTAGACGTAGCCGAGCGACCGGCTGTCGAGCATCATCCGAGGCGTAATTTCGAGGTCGATCTGGTGGTAGGGTGACATCTGGTGATCGATGTTGTGCCCCACCGGCCCTCCCGCTTCCGGCAGGTACTGTTGCCCGTGGCGCTGCATCCAGGCGCTCCAGAGGCGGTCGATGTTGGCGTGATGCTGGAAGAAGACCGGATCGTTGGGGGAGGAGTTCGCCGCCATCGTTCCCAGCACCATGTCGTTGTCGCCAGCCGCTGGGCTGGCCCCGGGCGCCATCGCCATCGCCGGCATCTCGTGGGCAAAGGCGAACTCCCCGGACACCCAGAGGTGGACCCGGTTGTGCATCAGGTGCTCCCCGGTGCAAACCGTGCCGGAGCCCGCGACCGGGTCGCACATGTCCTCGACGCAATCGCGCCAGCCTTCCATTGTGTTCCGGAAGCTCTGGGCGATCGGGCTGGACGCGCTCCACGGTGCGGAATCATACGTATCGACCGCCAGTGCCGTCTCAACCTGCTCCGGCGTCGGCAAATCGGGGGCCAAACCGCCCATCCCCAGGTCGCGGGTGATCCAAGGGGTTTGGTGCGTATCGCTGTAGTCGAAGATCGTCAGATCCCACTCGCCCTTGCGGAACGGACCGGTGATCACCGCCTCGTCGTCGTCGTCGCTGCCGTCGCCACCCATGAAATCGTCCTGCCAGACCCAGGAATCGGTACCATTGTCGACCGACGAGTCCCAGTAGGGCAGCGACACGGTCGGGTCGACCAGCTGAAGTTGCTGCTCGAAGAGGTGCAGGTACATGCGGTGCCAGGGAAAGAAGGCCGGACCCATGTGAGCGGCGGTCAGCGCGCACCCGAAGGCGTCACGATGCCAGAGCACGAACGTGTCGTAGGTGCTGATACTGGGAACCCACGGCGAGGGCTTCAGCTTAAGCGCCCGCACGGCGTTGACGTAGGCCAGCTTTTGATCCGCCGAAAGCGTGGCCCCGTTGGGGCGCACATTGAGCGGCCCGGCGGCCGGTGTGGCCAGCGGCTTCGCGGCCTGGGCCGCTCCCCCGGCCGCGAAGCGGGCCCCGAGCGCGGCGGCGGCAATTCCCGCCAGGGAACCCCCCAACAACCTGCGGCGACTGAGATCCTGATCGGCTGCTTGAGACAGCACGACACGTTGATCAAAGGACATTGACCGCTCCCCCTCTATGAATCATGAACGCATCCGTGATGTGGTCCCGGATCCAGTCTGGGAGGTGGACACAGTGCCGTCAACCAGCCACAAGTCCCTGGGATGGTGGTCGGCAGGGCCAAACCCTCTATCGAATCCATCGGCGCTGGACGATAGCGGCAGGATCGGCCAGATCTGACATGGCCATCAACCGGTCTGCTTGCCGTACTCGTCGTCACTGACGCGCTCGCCCCAGGCCGCGCTGTTGCCGGCGCCGTCGACCTCGAGCATCGGTCGGGACGCGTACGAGCGGCTCCTCTCGAGCGAGCAGGGCGACCGGGTCCGGCACATCGCGGCCGTGGGCGGCGAGACGAACCGCATCGCCGGCGCCATCGCGCGGCTCCGGCAGGAATTCGACCGGTCGTTGCGAATCGCGGACCTGGCCCGGGATCTGGGGATGAGCGTTTCGGGTTTTCATCACCACTTCAAGGCGGTAACCGCGATGAGCCCCTTGCAATTCCAGAAACAGCTGCGGCTCCAGGAAGCGCGCCGGCTCATGCTCGGCGAGGATGTCGACGCCGCCATCCCGGCCTTCCGCGTGGGGTATGGCGACGCCTCGCACTTCAACCGCGAGTACAAGCGACTCTTCGGGGCGCCACCGATGCGCGACGTGGCCCGCCTGCGAGAGGCTGCACCGGCGAGTCCCGGCCTGTGAGGCGACAGGACAAGCAGATTCCTGCCCCTTGGACTGGAGACTCCCCGATGCCCCCTGACTCGCGCGGGCGTCCCAAAATAGAATGTTAACCGAAAGGGCCTTGCACTCCGCACCCTCTGGATGGTATGAGTACGTACAGGGACTGTCAGTCAAGGGCGGATGGAGCTTGGCCCGCCACGACAAATCAACCGATCGACGCACGACCGTTAA
>JALZMD010000274.1 GCA_030858375.1 Chloroflexota bacterium | reverse complement strand
TTCTTCACGGTGTCCCGGATCTCGGCGCTGAGCGAGACGACCTGTTCGTGCTGCCAGGCCCGGTAGGCCAGGAATTCGGCATCGCCGAACAGCGCCCGCACGGCGTCTGCCGGTTCGCCGTCGATCTGGAGCGCCACGCCGGCATTCCAGCACGTGTCGATCAGGCTGGCAACGCGGCCGCGGATCGATTCGGCGTCGATCCCGGCTTCCGAAGCGCCAGCCACCTCGACTGGGTTGAAGGAGATGCCGAGCAACGCCTCCTGGACCGGGTCGATCACCACCCCGACAATCTCGTGGTGATAGCCGTGGGTGAAGCCCAGGTATCCAGGAGATTCCAGCTCGATCGCCGACACCTCGTGCAGGGTGACGAGATCCACGATCACGGCAAGCAGGTACTCGCGAACATCGGGATGCGCTGGCGAGAGCGAATGGATCAGCGGGTCGCCAAAGGCGGTGTGCATGACAGTGTCGGGATACCGCTCGCCGAGCCAACTGTTGTGCAGGCAGACCGTCCAGGCAACGCAGGTCAATCCATGCCTGGCAGCAGCCGTCTGGAGCCGGGTCACCGGGCTGCCATCGGCCGACACGAACGAGCTGACGCGCGGCTGGAGGCGACCGTACTTCGAGAGATCGGGCTGGAAGTAGAGCGCGCCATCCTCGGTGAAGTAGACCTTGCGCCGGGGGTTGTGGGGCAGGATGAACTTGCCCGCGTGATACGACGTGGCCAGGTTGACCGCAGTGAACCCAGCATCGGCGATTCGGCCGAGCGCCCAG
Organism: Chloroflexota bacterium; assembly: GCA_030858375.1. Classification (GTDB taxonomy): domain Bacteria; phylum Chloroflexota; class Chloroflexia; order Thermomicrobiales; family UBA6265; genus JACCYX01. The sequence goes on along the minus strand of JALZMD010000274.1, from coordinate 3,203 downwards.
TCGTAGCCCTCGTCTTCGAGATCCCAGGCGTAGGTGTACAGGCCAGCGTTCATACGATGCCCTCTCTGGATGACGTCCACACCCGCATTGGAGCGCGCTTTGGATGATTGGGGAACCCCGGACTGGCCGGGCGGGTGCTAATCACGCATGGTTGAAATGTGGGCGCCATCGATCAACAACGTTTGGCCAGACGTCCACTCGGATTCAGGCAGGCAAAAGAAGATCACCGCCGCCGCGATGTCCTCCGCCCGGCCAAACCGGCCAGTCGGAATCACCTCCTTGATCTGCTCCCGATGCTCGGGCGTCACCTCCCACTCGGAACCGGGCCGGTCGGGCACTGCGCCGGGAGCCACGCAATTCACGGTAATCCCGTACGAACCGAGTTCATACGACATGTTGCGGGTCATGGTCTGCACACCGGCCTTGGCCATGTTGTAGACCATCTTGTCGCGGTGCCCCTTGAACACCCCAACCGTACTGACGTTGACGATCCGGCCCCGTGCGCCGCGCTCGATCCAGTTCCTGGCCGCGTGCTGGCAGATGATGAAGGGCGAGCGAACGTTGACGTTCATCTCGTAGGTGAAGTCATCGTCGCTCACGTCCCAGAACGATTGCGGAATGCTCATGCCCGCGTTGTTGACCACGATGTCGAGGTCCTCGACTGTCGCGAGCACCTGACTCGCGAGCTGGTGGGCATCCTCGACCCGCGCCAGGTCGGCCGGAATCCCCCACGCCTCGACTCCCAACTCCTGGATCGCGGCCACGGAGGCTTCGACATCGGCCCGCTCGCGGCCGGAGACGATGATATTGGCGCCTTCACGGGCAAGCCATTCGGCAATCGTCCGGCCCAGCCCGCGCGTGCTGCCGGTGACGAGCGCGGTCTTGCCCACGAGCCGTCCGTAGCCCCGGCCCCAATCGTCCGGCACGTGCGACGTGACCGGGGTATTGTTCTCGCTCACCCTGTTCCTCCGGATTGGAATATGTCGTCAGATTGGCAAGCGTAGGCGGTTGCCGCCTGCGTCGCTCGGGGCAGTGTGCCGCATTCCTTGGGAGAGCGGAATGGGTCGGGGTCAGGCATCCGTGCCGGGGGCAGTCAACTCGTCCAGCCGGGCGATGATGCGTCTGGCTCGACGTTGAGCATCGACGCACTGAAGCGCGGCCGTTTCCAAACCTGGATTCATGTCGTAGTCGGCGGTATTTCGGTAAGCCCTGAGGAAGGCAAGATCAGTATCGTGCGCATTTATCAACCGGGCCACATCGGCATGCTCACGCGAATAGCGATTGCGGATATATTCCAGATGGTCTTCGCACCAGGCCCGCGCTTCGCGATAGGCAGCGTAGTACAACCTGCTCGTTTGAGAACGCACACTTGCTTCACTGTCCAAGCCTTTCAACCAGGACGCCACATCAATGAATTCACGACCCCTCATCGATGGCACGACTCGATCGGTCCATTCCACTGCGGCCACACGAAGATAAGCTCCCGATCGTATTCGGAGAGGTGCCCGACCCAGTGCGCGAAGGCATCCGACGATGGCATGTAGTCGTCCCACGGCTGGGTGATCTTGACGTGCTTCCGAACCGGAGAATCCCAATCGTCGTACCGCACGGTATCGAGCGAGATGCTGACCTCCGGGAACACTTCCTCGGCCTTTTCGCTCACGCGGGCGATGAAGTCCTGAAGCTCGGGGTGCTCGCGAAGCACGGCAAGCACCGACTCCTTTTCCTTCGGGTCCTTGGGAATGAACTGGGCGACGGCGACCATGGCGATGACTCCTTTTGCTGAAGCCATTCTACCGGACACGGAGACGGAGGCGGGCCGGAAACACATGTCTCCGCCCTGTTCCATCTGCCGTAAGCCTGCCGGTTACCCCTTGAGAGCGCCGGAGGTGAGACCTGATTCCAGCCGCCGCTGGAAGATGATGTAGACGATGAGGGTCGGCACCATCGTGATCGTCATCGCCGCGAAGAGGGCGCCGTAGTCGCTGGCGTAGCCCTGCTGGATTGACAGGAAGTTGAGGCCGACCGACAAGAGCAGCTTATCTTCGGCCATCAGCACCAGCGGCAACAGGAACTGGTTCCACTGGCCAAGGAAATTGAAGATGCCCATCGCGATTAGGCCCGGCTTCGCCATCGGCAGCATGATCTGGAAGAAGGTCTGGTACTGGCTGGCGCCGTCCACGATCGCCGCCTCGGCCACCTCGCCGGGCAACGTCTTGAAGAACCCCGACATGAAGAAGATCGTGAACGGCAGCGAGTAGGCGATGTAGACGAGCGCCAAGCCATGATACGTGTTGTACAGGTTGAGATCGGTCATCAGGAAGCGCAACGGCACCAGCCCGAGGAACACCGGAAACATCAACCCGGCGGTGAAGAGCAGGTAGATGACCCGGTTTCCCGGAAACTCGAACCGGGAGAGAATGTAGGCCGCCATCGCCGACAGCAGGATGGTGCCCGTCACCGACATCGCCAACACAATCACCGTGTTCAGCGCGTAGTTGCCGATGCTGGCCGCGTTCCAGGCGCGAGAAAAGTTCTCCCACTGAAGTGTTTCCGGCAACCCGAACGGATCGCGCTGGATCTCCCGGTTGGTCTTGAACGAGGTCATGATCATCCACAGGAACGGGAAGATCACGAGGATCGCCCAGAAACCAAGCATGACCTGCGAGAAGACGGCCAACGCCCAGTCACCGGGGCCGCTGGTGGCAACCGCCTTCGCCGCACTCGCGCCACCCGACGGCGCCTCGGCAATATCTTCCTCGACCACCGCCTGGAGCTGCTTACTTTCGATTTCGCTACTCATGCGGTCTGTCCTACTTTCGGTCGTGCGCCGGTGGGTTTGGAACGGGTCGACCTGAACCGGGTCACGTTCCCTGGCGGGAAGACACGCAGGTCTTCCCCTACAAGATGCATCGATGCTTGAGTCCTAATATTCATAGGTTTCGCGCCTCGTAACCCGCATCAACACGACCGAGAGCAATAGCGTCAGGATCAGCAGGATCACGCCGACCGCCGCGGCGCTGCCCCAGCGGCTCTTCTCGAACGCTTCCTTGTACATGTAGACGGCAACCGTCTCGGCGCTCTGTGAGGCCGCCGTAGCTCCGCCCTGGGTAATCACCTGCACCAGCACGAACATGTCCAGCGCGGTGATCGCGATGTAGATGATCGCCGTCCGGATCGTTTCCCACATCAGCGGGAAGGTG
>JALZMD010000261.1 GCA_030858375.1 Chloroflexota bacterium | reverse complement strand
GGCCTGGAAGATCAGTGGACCGAAGGAACCGGTCTGGAGCGTCTTGCCACGATCCCTGACCCCGGCGATGCGATGATCCGGCGGGGTACCCGCATCCTTGTTGTCGAAGACGATTCGTCGATCTCGCGATTGCTCCAGCTCGAACTGGAGCATCGCGGGATCGACGTGCGGGTTGAAGCCAACGGCCTTAGTGCGCTCGCCGCCCTGGAATCGTTCCGGCCTGATGCGGTGGTGCTCGACATCCTGCTGCCCGGCATGGATGGTGAACACGTCCTGAACCGGATACGGGGTGAAGGGTGCCACCTGCCGGTAATCATGCTGACCGCCCGGGACGCCGCCCGCGACAAGATCCGCACCCTCAACACGGGCGCAGACGATTACCTGACCAAGCCGTTCGATGTCGAGGAGTTGATCGCCCGGCTCGGCGCGATTATGCGGCGGGTCGAACCGGCCGAGGTGCTGCGGGTAGGCGATCTCGAGCTGGATGCCGATGCCGTTACCGTGCGTCGGGGCGGTGCGTTCGTTCAGCTCACTGCCCGTGAGTTCGAGCTGCTGCACTTCCTTGCACTCAACGCCGGTCGTGTCCTCTCCCGCGACATGATTCTCGACCGAGTCTGGAATTCGGGCGAGGTCGACCCCAACGTGGTCGATGTCTACATTAGCTACCTGCGCCGGAAGATCGACAGCGAGGGCCGCACGCCAATGATCCGGACCGTGCGCAGCGTCGGCTTTACCCTGCGCGCGCGGGACCATTAGCCGGGTGCTTGCCTGGATCTCGATTCGCTGGCGGATCACCCTCTTCCACATCGTCACCATGCTCGGCATCGCCGCCTTGCTCACGATCGGCATGTTTGCCGTGTTCGGGATCGCCGTTTCCAATTCGATCGAGGCCACGGCCGAGTCGCGAGCGAACGAGGCGGCCCGGATCGTGGAAACGACCGGCACCCTTACCACCGATGATCTGATGTCGCTTAGCCGCGACGGCGTCTTCATCGTTGCACTCGATGCCGGGGGTCGAGTCGTCACCCAGGTAGGGGCGGGCGTGGCCGAGGGAGATCTCTCCGATGCCGGACGCTGGCGTGACGTGCTGGCGGTGGACGAGGGGCGCGGCAGCGGCGAGCGTGCCCTGTTCACGCGCTGGGACGACGAGGCGGTCTACACCTACGCCGAGCCAGTGCGTTCGGAAAATTCCGGCATCCGCGTCGTTGAGGCGGGCGCCAACTACGATCAGGTTGGTCAGTCGCAATTCATGTGGGTGACCTTCGCTTTCGTCGGCTTCGGCATCCTGGCCTTCGTCCTGGTCACGATCGGCTCCATCTTCCTCGTCCGCTATTCCCTGTCACCGGTCACGGCAATTGCCGAAGCCGCCGCCGAGATTGGTGCCGCCGACCTTTCGCAACGGCTGCCGGTGCGTTCCGGGCGTGACGAGCTGGGACATCTCGCGATGACCTTCAACGCCCTGCTCGACCGGCTCGAAACGGCCTTCGCTGACCGCGAGGAGGCGCTGGCGCACCAGCGGCGGTTCGTGGCCGATGCCAGTCACGAGCTGCGCACTCCCCTGACCTCAATCCTGGGGTACACCAGGATGCTGCGCGATTGGGGCGTGGAGCACCCGGAGGCGACGGCCGAGGCGGTGGCCCGGATGGAGACCGAGGCGGCCCGCATGCAATCGCTTGTTGAGGGGTTGTTGCACCTGGCACGGGGCGACGAGGCTGGGCCAGGTGCAATATCCAACGTGGATCTCGGCCAGTTGGTGCTGGCGGCGGTCGATCTGGCCGCAGTAGGGCAGGAGCGAGACCTCGGTTTCGATCTCCAGCTGCCGGCTTCTCCGGTGTCCGCGTTGGTCGATAGGGAAGCGATCTTGCAGGTGCTGGCGATCCTGCTCGACAACGCCGTTAAATACTCGCCAGCTGAGGGTACGATAACGATCACCCTCTCCGCGGCCACCGGCACAGCGGTAATGACCGTGGCCGATAGCGGACCGGGCATCGCGCCGGAGCATCGGGAGCGAATCTTCGATCGGTTCTACCGGGTTGACGAGTCGCGATCCACGCGCGGTGCCGGGTTGGGCCTGGCGATCGCGAAGGACATCGTCGATCGGCACGAGGGATCGATCCTGGTCACGAGCGAGCCGGGCATGGGGGCGGTCTTTTCCGTGCGATTGCCACACGGGCCGCCGGGAGCGCACGAATCGCCGCCCATGTAAGGGAATTCCCCGGAATCCGTCTACCTCATTAACGGAAATGTGTTTCGTGGAAGCGGCGGGTATGGCTGAGTTGCTCACTCCCAATCCAATCCAGATAGACGACGAGCGCATGCTGGTCGCCCGGGCGGTTGGCAACCCGGAAGCGTTTGCGCCGCTCTACCTTCGCTACGTCGACCGCGTCCATGCCTACTGCTACCGGAGGCTCGGCAATCCCGACGAGGCCGCCGATGTCACGAGTATCGTGTTTTCCCGGGCCCTGTCGTCGCTCCACTCGTTCCGGGGCGAGAATTTTCGATCCTGGCTGTTCGCGATTGCTCACAATGCGCTCAGTGACCACTATCGCTATCGACACCTCGAATCCTCGCTGGACGATGCCGGACGGCTGTTCGACCGGCATCCCTCTCCCGAAGACGAGGCGATCGCGCATGAAGCGCAGCGAACCGTTGTGGCATTGCTCGCTGAACTTCCGGAGGAACAGCGACAGGTGCTGGAACTTCGCCTGGCGGGCCTCAGCAGCAAGGAAATTGGCGTCATCCTGGGCAAGCAGCCCAATGCCATCGATCAGGCCCAGTACCGGGCGATGACCCGGCTCCGTGGAATCGCGACGAGCACCGGGTTCCGGTTGGAGGATTGGTCATGAGTGCGCCAGGTGAACAGCACGAGGCCGCACGTCTCTCCCGGATCTGGGATGACCTGGTTGCCGGAACCCCGTCGAAGCGCGCGGATGACGCCGCGTTGCTGGCCGAGATTCTCCTGCTCAAACAGGTAACCCAGGTGCCTGCGCCACCACCGAACATGAAAGTGCGGCTGTGGGGCGACCTGATGCAACAGGTACCGCCGCTTGCCACCGTGGTCGTGATGCCGGATAAAACGAGCAACGGACATCATCCGGAGCGCGACATCCCGGCCCCAACGGTCGTCCAGTCCCGCAACACCACGATCCTGCTTGCGGCCAGCCGTTGGATCGCGATCGGGGTGATCTCGGGATTCGCCGCGGGATTCGTCGCCGGACTCTGGGTCCGGATCGCGATGAGGCTGGCGGGCATCCTCACAGTGGAACGCAACCGGGGGCTCCTGACCGAGAACGACGCGCTCGTCGGCCAATTGACGATCGAAGGCACGGTGTCGCTAGCCATCTTCGGCGCCATGATTGGCGTGGCGGGTGGCCTGGTCTACATAGCAACGCGCCGCTGGCTTCCCCGGAGTGGCTGGCTGCGGGCCCTCGGGTTTGGGGTGCTCCTGCTGGCGGTCCTGGGATTCGTCATTATGGACCCGGGCAACCCGGACTACCGGCGGTTTGGGCCCGCCTGGTTCAACGTCCTGACGTTCAGCCTTGCCTACCTGATCTGCGGTGCCGGAATCTCGTTGGTGGCCGACTTTCTCGACCGCCGGATTCCGCCTCTGGGATGGCGAACCGATCGGCGGGGACGGCCGTTCGCCTGGCTCGTCGTGCTGACTCCATTCACAGTGATCGGTGTGCTCGCAATCATGTCTGCCCTCGTGAACCTGATGACGATCCCGATAGGCCGGATCATGCTGATTCCCCTGGTTCTCCTCTTCGCCTGGCGGGTCGCTGCCCGGTGGTTCGACGACGCCGATCTCCGGCGGCGCGGCAGTTTGCTCCTGCGGAACGTGGCATTGCTGGCGCCAGCGGCGGTGGGGTTCTTCCTGACCGTGCGTGCTGTCTTTACCATCCTGACCGGCTGACATCCAGCCCCATCGAGGCTGGCCTGAAAGGAGTGTGGCAATGGACTGGTGACGGGTTCGTGACGGCAGCGAGGCTGTCCGGGGGCCATGGTTTTGCCGGCAGCGCTCAAGAACCGGTCCGCTGCGAGGCTCGTTCTCACACGGTGGGCGAACGATTCGCCTGATATCAAGAGAGGCACAAACCATGTCTACGCAGATCTCGCGACGATCACTGCTCGGCGGCGCGACCCTCATCGGAGTCGGCCTTGGCGTATCCCGGATTGGTGCGCTCCTCGCGCAGGATGCCGCCACGCCAACCGTCGCTCCGCCCGCACCCGACGGGCCGTTCACGCTTCCGAAACTGCCGTACGGGTTCGATGCCCTGGTGCCGACAATCGATGCGGTGACGATGGAAATTCATCATGGCAAGCACCACCAGGCGTATGTCGACAACCTCAACCGGGCCGTGGCCGACTATCCTGACCTCCAGGCACTCACGATCGAGGAATTGATCATGGATCTCGAGGCGCTGCCCGAAGAGATCCGGACTGCCGTGCGCAACAATGGAGGCGGCCACTTCAACCACACCATGTTCTGGGAAATCATGAGCCCAGACACTACCGAACCGTCCGCTGACCTGGCAACCGCGATCGCGAATGTCCTGGGCAGCATCGAGGAGATGCAGGCGGCCGTGATTGATGCCGGGCTCAAGCGCTTTGGGTCGGGTTGGAGCTGGCTGGTCGTCAACGGCGACACGCTCTCTGTGCTCAGCACGCCAAACCAGGACAACCCGCTTATGGATGGCACAGGCACGCCGATCCTCGGAATCGATGTCTGGGAACATGCCTACTACCTGAACTACCAGAACCGGCGCGCTGATTACCTGGCCGCCTGGTGGGACGTGGTGAACTGGAGCGCCGTTTCCGAGCGCTACGCGGCCGCGATGGCCTGACTGCCTCCTCTGGATGTACCCGCCAGTGAGCAATCCAGCACCAACGCTGGACTGCTCACTGGCGTTCTGGCTTGAGGCGGGAAGTGCCCGATGGACAAGCATGCCCAGGTGCACCGCATCTGCTACGATGCAGCCAGGATTACCGGCGAGTTCGATGCGAGCGGCGAAGGGCGTGGCGAGATGGCAACCGAGGTGAAAGACGACCTGATGATGCGGCTGCGAGGGGGCGCAGTCACGACGATCGAGAGGCTCTACGCCGCCAATGGCGATCCCAGCCAGGCGATCCTCGACAAGCACACCACCTACCTCACGCCACTGGTCGAGGACTTCATCGCCAGGTCGCCATTCTTCCTGATCGCCACAGCTGATGCAGCTGGCAACTGTGACGTGTCACCCAAGGGCGATACACCCGGTGTGGTACGCGTGCTCGACCCACGGACGATCGCGATCCCGGACCGGCTCGGTAACCGGCGGGTCGATGGCCATCGAAACATCCTTGAGAATGGGCACGTCGGCCTTATTTTCATGATTCCGAACGTCGACGAAACGCTTCGTATCAATGGCCGGTGTTTCATCACCACCGAGCCAGACCTGCTCGAATCCATGGCCATTAAGGGAAAGACCCCGAAGTTGGCGATGGTCGTCGAGATCGACGAGGTCTACATGCACTGTGCCCGCTCGTTCCTGCGCTCCGGGCTCTGGAAACCGGAAACCTGGCCCGAAGCCGATAGCATCCCCACGATGCATGCCATCAACTGCGAGCTGAAAGACCTGCCGCCCCCCGATGAATCGCTCGGCAAGCGCCAGGAAGAGTACCGATCACGCCTCTTCTAGGGCAAAGTACGATTGGGCGGAGGAAACTGGACGCGAAATTGGGTGGAAGGGCGTACCGCATTCGTCGTCAACGATGATACGCTCTGCATGGGTAACAAAACGTGTAGTGGTTGCGCAAAACGCGTCCATGTTCGGCGAGGTTGCACACGATGTCATCGCCTGCGGCCACCTCGTTCCATTTCGACACCGAAGACCATCCGGCACACGTCCGGTTCGAAATGTGGCGTGAGGTGATTTCGGCGACGCATGACATCGCGCCGCCAGACACCGGATCATCGCCGTTCCATATCAACTATGACCTTTGGCACCTGGGCCAAATCGCGATCAGTGCCGGTTCGTTCTCGGCCCAGTCGTTCGCCCGCCCCGACGACGTGATCAGACACGACCACATCGATCACTTCGCGTTGTTCGTGCAGGGCGAGGGAACGCGCCATTGCCAGAACGGGAGCGACGAAGAGCTGCTTCGCCAATACGACCTCCACATTGTCGATTTGGCGCAGGCCGAGAGCTCGGTCGCCACCGCCGGCAACAGCGCAACGTTGTACGTGCCCCGTGACCTGGCCGAAGAGATGCTCCCCAATATCAGCAGTTTTCACGGTAGGGTCCTGCGGGACAGTGTGGCGACCCTCCTGGCCCGCCACATCCTGGCTATGGGCGCGTGCCTCCCACACCTGCCAACCACCGCCTTGCCCCATCTCACCCAGGCAACCATGGACATGACGGTGGCCTGTCTCCAATTGCTGGACTCCGGATCGTGGGAGATAAACAGCGCGGTCGTGTTCGCGATGCGGCGGCGGGTAGAACGCTACATCGAATCCCAGCTCGAAGACCCGGACATCACACCGGCCTCCGTGGCGCGTGCCTGTGACATGTCGCGCAGTACCCTCTACCGGTTCTTCGAACCGCACGGCGGGGTGATGATCTACGTCAAGCGACGGCGCCTGCACCGGATTCGCTCGATCCTGATCGCCAATGAGGACACACGGTCGCTGGCCGGCATCAGCGAGGACTACGGCTTCCAAAGCGGCGCCCATTTCAGCCGGGAGTTCCGTAAGGAGTTCGGGCATTCCCCAGGCGAAGTGCGTGGCGGTCGCCTGCCCCAGATCGATGCCACTGTCCCTCCCGAAGCGGACCTCGGCGTGATCCTGCGATCGCTTCGTTCCTGACACGTATCGGCCCCTGTCGTCGCCCTCCTGATGACCCGGAGGATCCCCTGCCGGATATTTTTTCGAGCACGGTTCCTCCTCGCCTGCGCTCGAGCCACCGGTCCGTCATGAAGTCGGGACGCGTGGACACAGGATCGGGACGGTCGGCTAATGACCACCGCTGCCTGTCCTGATACTGTCATGGTAGGGGCATTTGGCGGAGCCATGGGAATCGATGGAACGCAGATGCGGCGCCGAACCGCCAGGCGGTGTCGACCCGGCGTGACATGTCTGGAGGGGAGTCATGGACCATACACGAACGCGGCGGCGCCAGGTACCCCGATTGCAGGAACAATTGCGGACGTGGTGCGACGCCCTGGCCCTCCGTCTCGCTGGTGCTCCTTCAACGCCGGGCATCGATATTCACGCGGTCAGTTACGGGGAGTCGGCCCCGCGTATCCGCCGGACTGACCTAGAGGGCAATGTTGTCGATTTGGTCTTGTTTCAGGATGAGCCGATCCTGCTCCTGTTCTGGAGTCCGGGGTGTGGCTATTGCCAGGCGCTCTTGTCGCACATGCTGGCGTTCGAAAGATCGCCGAACCGGGCACGCATGGTCGTCTTGTCAGGTGGCACGATCAGCGTGAACCGGGAGTTGGGGTTCGTTTCGCCAGTCGTGCTGGACGATGACCGGGCGATCGCCCAGGCGTTCGGGGTTACTGGCACACCGGCGGCGGTCCTGATCGGGGCGCAGGGGATCGTCGCCGCGGAAGTTGCGCGTGGTGCAACTGCGGTTCGCGCCTATGTTTATCGATGCGTCGCAGGCGGCACGTTGCCGGCGCGGGACCAGACCGACTTTTCATGAAGGCGGCGGTGGTGTGAAACCGATCATGGCCATCATGGAACAGGGCTAACACGGGTCCCAGGACATATCTCTCGTCATCCGGAAAGGACCATCATTGTGGACCACGTCATTCGTCAAGCGCGTTCGTTTTCCATCGATCGCCGTCGTGCGGTACAGCTGAGCGCGGCCAGCACTGGCATCGCCGCGTTCTCGTACCGTGCGGCCGCCGCCCAGGCGGATGCGACATCAGGTGCATCGCCGGTCGCGGACGGTGATGTCCCGGTCAGCGGCGAGGCCGTGCCCGAGCTGGCCGATTTCGACGCGCTCATGGTGGAGGCCATGCCGAAGTGGAACCTGCCGGGCGGGCAGCTCGCCATTGCCCACGAGGGGCGGCTCGTCTACAACCGCGGTTTCGGGTACGCCAGTGTCGAGGACAACGAGGCCGTCGCGCCGGAGATGACGTTCCGGATCGCGAGCACCACGAAGCCGGTGACCGCTGTCGCGATCCTGAAGCTGATCGATGCCGGGGAGCTCACGCTCGATACCCCGGTCTTTCCGCTGCTCGCGCTCGAACCGCCACCGGACGCACCGCGCGATCCCCGGCTGGACACGATAACCGTCGAGCAGCTCCTCGTACACTCTGGGGGCTGGAACAGCGCCGCCAACAACAACGATCCACAGCACCTGCCCTGGCCCGTGATGGCCTCGCACCTGCTGGAGGCCGAGAATCCGGCCGAGGCCGAAACCATCATCCGCTACGTGCTCAGCAAGCCACTTGAATTCGATCCTGGGACGCTGAGCGCCTACTCCAACTTCGGCTTCAACGTGCTCGGACGAGTGATCGAGCATCTCTCCGGCCAGGATTACGAGCAATTCGTGCTCGAAGAAGTGTTGACTCCCGCCGGAGCCACGTCGATGGCGATTGGCGGTACGACCCTGGCGGAGCGGATTGACGGCGAGGTTCGGTACTACAGCCCGCCGGACCTGCCGCCGGCTCCCAGTGTGTATCCCGGCGAGGGATTCGTTCCCGCCGGGTATGGCTCCTACTATATGCAGTCGCTCGATGCCCACGGCGGCTGGATCGCCGCCGCCGCCGATTTGCTGCGGTTCACCCTTGCCGTTGACGGAGCGCGCGGTGAGGCGCTGCTCTCGCCGGAATCGGTCACGGCCCTCGAAACCACGCAACGGCCGCCATCCGCTGCCGCGGGAGCCGGCAACGTCGAAGGTGGATTCGGGCTGGGGTGGAACAGTGCGCCAGTCGATGGCGGTTACGAATGGTCGCACGCGGGGGCGCTCGAAGGGTCGAACTGCTCCTGGGTCGTGCGCAAGCCGGGCGGCACGGCGCTCGCCCTCGTCTTCAATTCGCTGCCCACGGATTTCGGTGCGTTCTTTGGCGAAACCTTTCCGGCAATGCTGGAACTGCTTGCCGGAACCACGGAATGGCCGGAAACCGACCTGTTCGGCTAACGGAAGCTTCGGCGCGGTTCAAATGCTTCAACAGGGTTCGGATTCGGATTGAAAATGGCGCGTTTCTGGCAGTGGCAGACGTCATCATCTGCCTGGATTGCAGGTTGAGATGCACTCGAGCGCTACCAGGAATGTGCCATATCGAGAAACGGGTGTTGCCATGCGTCAGGCCAAAGTGTTGTCCTTTTCGGCTGTCTTCCTGCTCGGAATCGTCCTGATCGGAGGGGGCGGATCTGCCTCTGCCCAGGACGACGGCCCGGCCGAACACCCGGCGAGGGGGTCGTGGAGCGTGACGAACGACCCTGGGGATGCCGAGTATTCGCCCAGACTCGTGATCCTCTCGGCCGACGGCGGCGCGATGTTCGTTTCGGGATACGCAACCACGGCGATTGGGGCGTGGGAGCCTGCTGGCGAATCCACTGCCGACGTGACGTTCACCACGGTCACCGATGGCCCGGGCCAGATCGTGATCCGGGTCAGCCTCGAGGTTGCGCCGGACGGGCAAACGTTCACTGGCACGTTCACGAACGAGATCATATTCGATCCGGCCGGTGGAGGGACCAGCGGCGAGATCGGGCCGGGGACGATCGATGGCACGCGGCTGGCGGTAGAGGCGCCGGGAACGCCCACGCAAACGTTCGAAGAGTTCTTCGCGCTGCCCGGCGCCACGCCGGAAGCAACGCCCGTGAGTTGAACCACGCCCTCACCCGTGCAGCGAGCGGTGACCACTCGTAACGTCAGGAGCCATCATGAACACCCTCAACCGTCGTTCGTTCGTCAGCGCTGGCGCGGCATCCGCGCTTGCCCTTGGGACCTACATCAATCCGCTGTCGGCAGCCGCTCGCCAGGCCACGCCTCAATCAGACCTCGACCCCTCGGCCCTCAACGACCTGCGGACCCGGCTCAACGGGACGCTCATGCTGCCCGGCGATAGCGGTTACGCGGCGGCCAGCGCGCCAGCCAACGGGCGCTATCTCGACATCCTGCCCGCGGCCGTCGCGCGCTGCGCCGACGAGACCGACGTCGTGACCTGCATCCAGTGGTGCAACGAAAACGAGGTCTCGCCGGTTGGCCGCGGCGGCGGTCACAGCTACGCCGGGTTCTCGACCACCACCGGTCTGATGATCGACATCCGTCGCCTGAACTCGATGGCGGTCGACACCCGCGAAGGCATCGTGACCTGTGGCGGCGCGGCCCTCAACAACGACTTCTTCATCGCGACCGAAGATGGGCCTCTCTTCCTGCCCGGCGGCACATGTCTCGGCGTGGGAATGGGTGGCCTGACGCTTGGAGGCGGGATTGGGTACAACGCGCATTGGGCGGACCTGACCTGCGATCACCTGCAAGCGTCGCGGATCGTGACCGCCGCGGGCGAGGTCCTTGACATCGACGGCTCGACCAACAGCGATCTCTACTGGGCCTGCCGGGGCGGGGCCGGCGGTAACTTCGGGATCAACACCTCGTTCACCTTCGACCTGGTCGAGGTTCCCCAGGACGGAATCACCTATTATCGCTTCGAGTGGACCGGCGCCGACGCTGCGTTTGCGACGCTGGCGGCCTTCGATACGCTCATCCAGACGGCGCCAGCCGCCTTCAACGGCGTGATCATGGCCGAGGCAACCGAAGTGGGTGCCGGTGGACCGAGCGAGGCGATCAATATCATGTCGCGGGGCCAATACATTGGGCCGCTCGATGAGTTGCAGGATCTCGTGGCGCCGTTGCTGGAGGCGGCAACCCCGGATACCCAGACCGTCGAGGCGAAGACGTTCTGGGACATGCAGCGGATGATCGCGTCCGGCGAACCGGACCCGCATTCGTTCGGTGACCTTTCTCGCTACTCCAACCGGCTTCTGCCGGAAAGCGTGACTGCCGAGCTGGGCGATCTGCTGGTCTCGTGCCCAAGCCGGTCGGCCGATGCCAACGGGTCGATCTGGTCCCTCGGCTGGGTTGGCGGCGACGTGATTGGCCGGTTCTCGCGCACCGAGACCGCCTATGTCCATCGTGACGCCACCACCCTCCTGCGGCCAACGACGGTGTGGCCGAACGACGCCCCGGAATCGGTCGGCAACGAGCTCAACGCCTGGACGGATGCGGTGATCGCCGCGATTGCCCCGCACACGCCGGACGAGAGCTACCAGAACTTCCCGAACCGGGCGATCGAGAACTGGCAGCAGCAGTACTACGCTGAAAATTTCGAACGCCTCGTCGACGTCAAGACGGCCCACGATCCCGGCAACCTGTTCAACAACCCGCAGAGCATTCCCGTCCGGTAACCCTTGTCAGTTCCTGGCTGTTGATCGCGGGGGCGCCGCAACGGCGCCCCTGGTCGCGGCGAGCCGAAGAACCGACGACCTGTTGGCTTCCATGTGGAAGGTATCCCCATGACTCGCTCACTTGCCCGGACCCGGATCCTGGCCGATCGTTTTTCGCGCCGTGATATCCTCCAAACCGGCGGCGCGGCGCTCGCCATGACCGCGGCAGCGGCGCTGCCACGCGTGGCGCAGGCCACGCAATCGGGCGGCGCCACGCCTGTATCGGGCCTGGCGCTCGATCCCGGCACACTCAATGCCTTCATCTCGGACGCGATGGAAACGTATGGCGTTCCCGGCGCCGCGATGGCGGTCATCCAGGGCGGCCAGCCGGTCCTGATCCAGGGCTATGGTGTTCGGGAACTGGGCAGCGATGCCCGGATCGATGCCGACACCGTGTTCCAGCTCGCGTCGAACACCAAGCCGATGACGGCCTTCACGCTCGGCACGCTCGTTGACGACGGCCTGATCGACTGGGACACGCCGATTTCCGACGTGTTGCCGGAACTCCAGCTGTGGGACCCGTATCCAACGCGATGGCTCACCTCACGAGACGTGCTGGCCCATCGCTCCGGCTTCCCCGCCTTCGGCGGCGACCTGCTGGGGCAAATCGGCTACGACCGCGCCGAAATGCTCCGGCGCCTCCGCTACGTCCCACCGGCCGGCTCGTTCCGGGACGTCGCGGCGTACTCCAACCTTGGCTTCTTCATCGCTGGCGAAGTCATCACCAGGCTCACCGGATCGCCATGGGAAGACTCAATGCGAGCGCGGCTGTTCGACCCGGTGGGTATGAGCCGGAGTGGCCCGGCCCTTGCCGACCGGCCGGCGGACGGCAACATGTCGGCCAATCACGGGGTCGTCGATGGCCAGCTCCAGACGGTCGAGGCCGACGACCACGGCATTTACGGGTCGGCCGGGTCGGCGATCTCCACCGCCAATGACCTGGCCCGGTGGATGCAGATGCTGATGGATGGCGGCGAGGTCAATGGCCAGCAACTCCTGCAACCGGAAACCGTGCGCGAAATGCTGAAGCCGAGCATGGTGGCGCCCCTATCGATTTCGGAACTGGCGCCAATCGATGCGCAATCCGG
>JALZMD010000254.1 GCA_030858375.1 Chloroflexota bacterium | reverse complement strand
CGTCCCCGGGATCGCCCGGCATCATCCGGGGAAGGGCAAAATTGAACGTAATCGACGCCCAGGCGGCCAGGGCGTAAAAGCCCAATCGTCTGAGGACATATTCCATGGCGAATGTTCACCTCCGCGTAATGCGGCGCCGCTGTGCTGGTATGCAGAAGCTTACAGCACCGGGCAACACCGGGCGGTGCAATGCCGCCCGGCGTTCCGGCGTTCCCTCTAGCTGGCTGCCTTCGGCGTGATCGTGGTGAGCACGATTCCACGTTCAGGAGCAAAGGTTGAGAGCACAGCGTACGGATCCTCATCAGATGGGAAACCTTCGAACCGGGAGTCGTTGAACTCACCCCACTGGGGGCCTGGGAAGAGCGGGACCGCCGGTGCCTGCTCTGCGTACATCACCTGGAGCTGGCTGGCGATCTCGCGCTGCTCGGCTTCGTCGGATGTCGCTGCGAAGGAGGCGAGCAGGGTATCGGCTTCTTCAGAACCAAAGCGGTGCCAATTCTGGGTGCTCGACTCGCCAATCGGCTTCTTCGTCTCGGTGCTCATCACGCCGCGGTAGAAGTTGAATACGGTCGCGCCGCCATCACTCCAGCCGATAGACATCGTGAAGTCGCCGTTCTGGACGCGCGTCTGCCAGGTCGTCTGGTCGTATGGCTGAACCGTAGCCCGGATGCCGACCTCCGCGAGGTTGCGGGCCATGATGTCGCAAGACTGGACCCAATCGGACCAGCCAGACACGACGTTTAACTCGAAGGCGAGCTCGGTGCCGTCGGCGGTCTTGCGCACGTCGCCATCCATCATCAGGCCGGCGGCGTCGAGCATCTCGTTGGCACGGTCGGGATCGTAGGCAACCCAATCAGCGGCCAGGGCCTGCTCATCCTTCCAGCTCTCGAAGGCATCACTTAAGCCGGTGGCGTCAGCGGGGTGCGTGTAGCCGTACATCGCGATCTCGACGATCTGGTCCCGGTTGAGGGCGAGGCTGATTGCCTTTCGCACATCGGGATTGTCAAACGGTTCGATTGTGGTATTGAGGTAGAGATGGATCACGCCCCCGATCGGCGGGAACCAGTAGTTGTGGTTTTCCGGATCCTCGCCCACGTAGACGGCTTCGATGTCCGGGATGAAGTTGGCGTGCCAGTCTACCTCACCGTTGATGGCGGCGAGCTGGATCGCCGCGTTGTCAGGATAAGCCGGCAGGCGGAGGCCACGGATCGCGGGCTTGCCTTCCTGCCAATAGTTCGGATTGGCATGTAGCTCGAAGATCTGGTTCTCAAACCGGGCGACCTCGGTGAACGGCCCTGTCGCCACCGGCTCCTCGTTGGCGAACGTTACCGGATCGTCAACGGTCGACCAAATATGCTCTGGCACGATCAACTGCTGGCCAATCTCATACTGGGCGATCGTGAAGACCTCGGAGAACGTGAACACCACCGTCTGGTCGTCGCTGGCCTCGATCGAGGCGAGGCGCGGCAGCGCGGTCCGGGCACCATTGCCTGGCAGGGCTTCGTTTTCCTTGAGCAGGTTCCAGGTAAATGCCACATCGTTGGCGGTGAACGGCGTGCCATCTGACCAGGTCACGCCTTCCTGAAGGCTGACGGTCAGCGCCAGGTTATCCTCACTGAACGTCCAATCCCTGGCGAGCCAGGGCACAGTCGTGGCCTGGATTGTGTTCCAGACGAAGAGCGGCTCATAGATCCCGAAGTGGGTTGGCCATCTGCTTGTGGAGCCTTCTGGCATCAGCGGGTTGAAGTTGCGGATCCAGGTGGCCTGCTGCTCATTGTTGGTGGTCAGCAGCCCTTCCGAATCCTGGGCGAATGCGCCAACGGCCGGGATAGCCAGGGCAGCGGCACCACCCACGGCGGCGCCCTTCATCACCAGTGGGGCGCCGGCGAGCGTTCCGGCCCGGCGCATGAATTCTCGCCGATCGACAGTTCCGGCAAGAACCTGGGCCATCAAGGAGTCGTCATGAAGCTTCTTTGCCACGTGTGTTCCCTTTCGTGAAGAACAGGATCGATCAGCGCTGGCTCCGTATCAGAGGAAGCACCAACGCGATTGCGCCGATCATGTTTGGGCGACAAGCGTTTCGGCACCCGAGCCGGACGGACTTCCCTCCTTTCCCTGAAGCAGGCCGTTCGTACGGCTGTTGGAAAACGAACATCCACACGACCCGCGCACGATGAGTTCGGCGGTCAGCCAGCGCTGCATGGGGGTGGTTTGAGGATGGGTGATCATATAGGAAAGCATGCCGACGGCGGTTCGCCCAAGGGCGTCGCTCGGCTGGCGGATCGTGGTCAGTTGGGGGCGGACCATGCGATTCATGTCGATATCGTCGAATCCCACGATCGCGATGTCCTCAGGTACGCGGATACCAAGCTCGCGGGCCGCCTGAATCGCGCCGATCGCCATTGCGTCGTCGGCGGCGAAGATCGCATCTGGAGGATCTGGTTGCTGAAGCAGGCGCAGCGTGATTTCGAACCCGGTGACCTGTTCGAAATACCCGCACTCGACGCGGACGGACGCCGGATCGATGCCTGACGCCCGGATCGAATCGAAGAATCCTTCCTGGCGGTCGATCGCGGTGACGAGATCGGGCGGGCCACTAAGGTGGCAGATCCGACGGTAACCGTGGTCGATGAGGTGCTGGGTCGCGATCCGGGCCGCCTGGCGATTATCGATGTCGACGAAGTTGGCGGCACGATGCTCGTCACGTCCGACCAGGACGTACGGAAAGTCGCTCGCCTGCAAGTGGGCGACCAGCTTGTCACCGAGCACGTGCGAGGCGAGGATCACCCCGTCGAGGTGGCGGCCCATCACGGAACGCTCGAAGAAGCGATCGACGGACGCTGGATCATCAGTGGAGACGAGCATGTGGACCAGGCTAAGATCGGCCCGTTCGCTGCCTTCGAGACACCCCTTGATCAGCACGGATGCCCAGGGATCGGTGAACATCATGGTGAAGACGCGGGGAAAGACGAGGCCGATGATGCCGGTGCGGTGCGTGGCCAAGCTCCGGGCCGCGGCATTGGGATGAAACCGGGTGTCGCTGAGTACCTTGCGCACCCGGGCCCGGACGCCGTCACTGACTTTGGGATCATCGTTGAGCACTCGCGAAACAGTCGAGCGCGAAACGCCCGCCATTTTCGCAATGTCTTCGAGGTTCAGTCGCCGCGTATCGCGCACCATCGCTCGTCAATCCCGCCGCTCTGTCGATCTCGGCACGCATCCGGAGACGCGATGCCGTGTCCGACAGTTCCAACACATGTTTGGGTGGGAGCGCTCCCACAAGGATGTGAGGATATTAAACCGCCATCAACGGCCTTGTCAAGGAAAACTGTGGAACCGCTCCCACGCTGTACATACGGCGTCAGCCCTTTTTCGTCCTTCCTCTGCACTATCCACATGTCGTCATGTCGAGCTCGGGAAACCACCCCCGCCGAAGGCGGTACGACACGCGACAAACCTTGGCGTCGGCGCGCATACCGGCTACGCCGGGAGATCCCTCGTTCCTCGGGATGACGGCTTGGATGATGTCGCAGCGGCAGTGGGGCCGATTCGCTGCGTGGAACGGTTACCTCGATGGCACCCGGCATGATGGAATGTCGCGTCACGCACGAGATACGCATTGGGGGGATGAAAGATCATCCGCAAATCTCGGGACGCGAGTAACGGCCCGGGATTGCTGCCGGGCCGTTACGTCACGCGGTGAAGACGCCTCGGGTCAGGAGTCGAGGTAGGACAGCACCGCGTTCCCCATCGTGGCGATGCCGGCGCTCATGCCCTCTTCCTCGACGTCGAAGCGGGGATGATGGTGGCCCCAAATGATGCCGCGATCCTCGTTGCGGGTGCCCACATTGAAGAAGCAACCCGGCCGCTCCAGCGAGAAGTACGAAAAGTCTTCGCCGCCCATCCCGATGGGAGACTCGATCACGTTGTCCTCGCCGACCGCATCGATCGCGGCCAGGCGCACCATCTCCGTCATCGCTTCGTCGTTGACGATGCCGGGGTAGCCACGGATGAAATCTGCCACGACCTCGGCGCCTCCCGCCCGGGCGATGCCGGTGGCAACCTCGATCAGCCGCTTCTCGAGATGCTCGCGGACTTCCTGATTGAGGGTTCGGACCGTTCCCCGCAGCTCGGCGGTATCGGGGATGACGTTGAATGCCTCACCGGCGATGAACGCCGTGGTGGAGAGAACCGCCGCATCGATCGGGTTGGTTTCGCGCGAGACGAGCGTCTGGAAGGCAAGCACGATGTGCGAACCGATCACGATCGGATCGACGGCTTCGTGCGGCGAGGCGGCGTGCCCACCCCGGCCCTGGATCGTGATCCGGAACCGGTCGGACGATGCGGAGCCGGCCCCGGCCCGCATCGCGATCTTGCCAGCGGGCGTTTCCGAGGAGACGTGGAGCCCGAGCACAGCATCGACGTGCGGGTCCTCGAGGGCGCCGTCACGGATCATGGCGATCGCACCACCTGGCGGCACCTCTTCGGCGGGTTGGAAGAGCACCTTGACGGTACCCGGGAATTCGCCCTTTCGATCCACGAGCAGCCGCGTCAGGCCGAGCAGCATCGCGGTGTGGGCATCGTGCCCACAGGCGTGCATCACTCCGGGCTTCGTGGATTTGTAATCGACATCGTTCTCTTCCAGGATCGGCAGGGCGTCCATATCGGCGCGGGCCATGACGACCTTACCGTCACCTTTTCCGCCACGGATCAGCCCGGTCACGCCGGTACCCCCGATCCCAGTACGAATGTCTTCGACGCCAAGGCTGTCGAGGCGTTCGGCGACGAATTTTGACGTCTCGTACTCCTCGAACGCCAACTCCGGGTTCTCGTGCAGGTGCCTCCGGTCGGCGACGACGCCCGGCAGGATTTCTTCTACGTCTTTGCGAAACTCGGTTGCCAATACCATGTGGTGCCTCCGCCTGTGAATCCAATCGATCAACGACTCAATGTGCCCGGTCAAACCCGATCCCACGTTGTTTTCAGTCGCCTCACCGAGCCGGCGCATCGTGTCACACGCCACGTTCCAGGTATTTCAGGACGGCCAGGCCCATCGTGGCGATACCAGGCGCCATGCCTTCCTCGTCGATATCGAATCGCGGGTGGTGGTGTGGCCAGGTGATGCCCCGGTCTTCATTTTCCACACCAACCATAAAAAAGAACGACGGTCGTTCCAGGGAGAAGTAGGCGAAATCCTCCCCACCCATCGAGGCTGGAAGCTCCATAACCCGGTCTTCACCAACGGCGTCGATCGCCGCTTCCCGGACCAGATGATACATCGCGGTATCGTTGACGACGGTGGGGTAGCCGCGAACATAGTCGACCTCGACCTCCGCCCGCATGGATTCGCCAATGCCTGTGGCGGTTTCGATCAGGCGACGTTCGAGCAGGTCACGTACATCGCCGTTGAGGGTACGAATGGTGCCCCGCAGTTCGGCCGTGTCCGGAATCACATTGAACGCCTCACCAGCCAGGAAGGCCGTGACGGAGACGACACCGGATTCAACGGGATCGGTGTTGCGGGAAACGAGCGATTGCAGCGCGTTCACGATCTGGGCACCGACCACGACCGGGTCGACGGCCGATTGAGGCCGGGCGGCATGGCCGCCCTTGCCCTTAATCCTGATGGTGAACAAGTCCCCGGAAGCGGAGGCTGGCCCTTCCCTTACCCCGATCTTGCCGGCCGGAATCTCGGACGCGACGTGCAGTCCCAGAATCGCATCCACATGCGGGTCCTCCAGGGCACCTTCGCGGATCATGCCGATTGCGCCGCCCGGCGGAAGCTCCTCGGCCGGCTGGAACAGGAGCTTGACCGTGCCCGCGAAGCTGGACCGGCGGTCGAGCAACACCCTGGCCAGCCCGAGCAGCATCGATGTATGGGCATCGTGGCCGCAGGCGTGCATCACGCCGGGAACTGTAGAGGCATAGTCGTGACCGTTCGCTTCCTGGATCGGCAGGGCATCCATGTCGGCCCGCACCGCCACGACGCGAGAGCCTCCCGCCCCGACGCCGGTTCCGCGTATGTGGCCGGTCACCCCGTTGCCGCCAATATCAGTGCGGATGTCCTCGACGCCGAGGGTGGCCAACCGCTCGGAGACGAACCGGGCGGTTTCGGTTTCGTGGAACGAGAGTTCCGGGTGAGCGTGCAGGTGCCGCCGGTCGGCGATCACTCCGGGCATGATCTCGTCAATATCGTGACGCAAGCTGGTTGTGGTCGTCATAGTCAGGCGTTTCCTGACTGGACGGTAAGCCCGCGTTCGAGGTAGTTGAGGACAGTCAGGGTCATCGTCTCCAGGCCAGTGGCGAGCGACTCCTCGTCAATGTCGAACCGTGGATGGTGATGGCCCCAGATGAGGCCCCTATCCGGATTGTTGCTACCGACCATGAACATCGCGCCCGGACGCTCGTTGAGGAAGAACGAGAAGTCCTCGCCGCCCATGGAGGGGTTTGGGGTGATCACCTTGTCCGCACCAACGGCCGCGGTGGCCGCCTCACGGACGATGGCGACCGCGTCGCCGTTATTGATCGTGGCCGGGACGCCGTAGGTGTAATCGAACGTGGCACTCGCGCCCAGCGCGGTACAGACCCCGGTGGCGACCTCTTCGATCCGCTTCACGATCAGTGCCTGGACGTCGGGATTCAGCGTGCGGACGGTGCCGAGGATTTGGGCGGTGTCCGGGATCACATTGGCGGCGTGCCCGGCGTGCAGCGAGCCGACAGTAATCACCGCCGGCTCGATCGGATCGACATTACGGGAAACAATGACCTGCAGGGCGGTGATGACGTGGGCACCGACGACGACCGGGTCGACGGTCCTGTCCGGGTGGGCGGCGTGGCCGCCCTTGCCCTGGATCTCGATCGAGAACCGGTCGGATGCGGCGAGCAGTGGCCCATCCTTCACAATGATCGTGCCGAGCGGCGCATCCTGGGCCATGTGGAGCGCGAAGCAAGCGTCGACGTGTGGGTCTTCAAGTACGCCCGCCTCGATCATCATCTTCGCCCCGCCGGGACCGCGTTCCTCAGAAGGCTGGAAGAGCAGCTTGACCGTACCGGCAAACTCGTTCCGGCGAGTCATCAAGGTCCGGGCCAGGCCGAGCAGGATCGCGGTGTGGGCATCGTGTCCGCAGGCGTGCATTTTGCCGTCGATCTGGGAACGGTACTCAACGTCATTCTCTTCGTGGATCGGCAGCGCGTCCATATCGGCGCGGACGAGGACCACCCGGGCGGGATCATCGCTGGCCGCCGAACCGTGAATCAGCCCGGTGACACCGGTGACGTTGATGCCGGTCCGGATGTCTTCGACGCCGAGTGCTTGCAGGCGATCGATCACGAACGCGGAGGTCACGACCTCCTCGCAGCCCAGCTCGGGATTCTCGTGGAGGTAGCGCCGGTCGGCAATCAGGCCCGGCAGGATTTCATCGATCTCATCGCGCAGGCGGGTGGCAGTGACCATCTCACTTTCCTCCATCGATGTCAAGCAGACCCTGTTCCAGGTATTTCAGGACCGTCACCGTCATCGTCTCGAGTCCAACCGCCAGCGACTCCTCGTCGATATCGAAGCGCGGGTGGTGGTGACCCCAGACAAGACCGCGGTCTTCATTCTTGCTGCCGACCTGGAACATCGCTCCGGGCCG
>JALZMD010000245.1 GCA_030858375.1 Chloroflexota bacterium | reverse complement strand
TCCTTGACCTCCTCCCATAACGCCGCCTGCCGCAGGCATCGCTCCACGTGTTCGTTCATGTTGCCCTTGAACCCGTTGATCTTCGCCCCCCAGGCAACGTTGTCGAAGATGCTCTTGGGGAAGGGATTCGGTTTCTGGAAGACCATCCCGATCCGCCGCCGCACTTCGACCGGATCAACCTTCGGCGCCAGGATTTGCTGGCCGAAGTAGAGGATGCTGCCTTCCACCCTGGCCGTCGGTACCAGATCGTTCATGCGGTTGATGCAACGAAGTACGGTGCTCTTGCCACAGCCGGAGGGGCCAATCAGGGCGGTGATCCTGTTCTTTGGCACGTCGAAGTTGACGTCGTAGACCGCGTGAAAATCGCCGTAGTGAACATTGAGATCCTTGAGTTGGACCACCATCTCCTCGGACTCGTAGTCGTGGCTCTCCTTGAAGTTCTTTGTGTCGACCTTGGGAGCATGCCCCCGTTGCTGCGTTTCCACTGCCATTGCTACATCCTGTCTTTATTCGTCAGCTTCTGCCGGAGGAGTATAGCCAACGCGTTCATCGAGAGAAGGATGATCAGCAGGACGATGATGGCCGCCGCTGCCAGATGCTCGAATTCCCGCTGGGGCCGGGAGGACCAATTGAAAATTTGGACCGGCATTGCCGTGTACGAACTGAGCGGCCCACTCGGATTCGACAGCACGAGGCTCGACGCCCCCACGACGATCAAGGGTGCGGTTTCGCCGATTGCACGGGACATGGAAAGGATCATCCCGGTCAGGATCCCTGGCATGGCCGACGGGAGCACATGGCTCCGGACGGTTTGCCACTTGGTCGCGCCTACACCGTAGGCCGCCTGCCGCAGCCCGAGCGGCACTGACCGGATCGCTTCCTGCGACGAGATAACGACCACCGGGAGGATGAGGAGCCCCATCGTGAGTGCGCCCGCGGAGATGCTCCGCCCCAGGTTCAGCCACTGTACAAAGAAGACTAGGCCGAGCAATCCATAGACCACCGATGGTACGCCTGCCAAGTTAGAGATATTGGTCTGGAGAAACCTGGTATACCGATTTCGTGGTGCGTACTCTTCCATGTAAATGGCGGTGCCGACCCCGACGAAAAACGAAAAGATGGCCGAGCCGATCACGATCCAGATCGAGCCCCAGATCGCCGAGTTGAACCCTGCATTCTCCGCATTGCGAGACGGCATATCCGTGATCAAGTGCCAAGAGAGCCAGCTCCAGCCCGGCTGGATAATCGACCACAACAACATGCCCAGCAGAACGATTGCCATAGCGGTGGCGCCGAAGAACAAACCTTGCCAGATGCGCCCGACGGTGCGCCGAGCGGAGATCTTCGGGTCCCATCTGATCGACGGAGTAGAAGCCGCCTGACTGACGCGATCGGCTTCGGCATGCACGCTCACTGGTACTCCTCCCGGAATCGACGTGCGATCGAGTGACTCAAGATGTTCATGCCAAGCGTCATGAGAAAAAGCAGGAGTCCAACTCCAAACAGCGAATAGAATTGGGGGGTTCCCCGCGATACGTCGCCGCTGAAGGCCTGAGCGATGAACCCGGTCATTGTTTGCATGCTTTCCGTCGGATTCCAGTCTCCTGCCGTGCCCTGGCCCGCGGGCCTGCTGCCAGCAGCCAAAGCGACGATCATCGTCTCGCCAATAGCGCGCGATATCGCCAGGATGAACGACGCGATCACACCGGAGATGGCCGCGGGCAGGACGACCCGCACCGCTGTCTCAAATTTCGTCCCGCCGAGGCCGTACGCCGCCTCGCGCAAGGACATTGGCACCGCCCGGAGCGCATCCTCGGAGAGCGACGCCACCAGCGGCAGGGTCATGATGCCGACCGCAATTCCCGCGGCCAGTCCGTTGAACACGCCGACATCCAGAATCGGCTGGATGAGGTTTGGAGTGATGAACTTGAGCGCAAAGAAGCCATACACAATCGTCGGGATGCCGGCAAGAATCTCCAGCGTGGGTTTCAGGATCGACCGCGAGCGATCCCCAGCGTACTCACTCAGGTAAATGGCGCCCGCCAATCCGAGTGGAATTGACACGCAGGCCGAAATGAAGGCGATGATCACAGTGCCCCGAACGAGCGGCAAAACCCCGAAACTGGCCTGGGCCGGGAAGAGGGCGGTCCATTCGTTTCCGAAAAGGAAGTCCCGTACCGGAACTTCACCGAAAAATTCCAGTGATTCATACACGAGAATAACGATGATGCCTACCGTCGTGAGCAGCGTAAAGATCGCACAGGCGGTGAGTACCCACTTGATCATATGTTCTGAAACTGCCCGGTTTCGCTTGCCGGAGAGATCCATCGGTGGTCTGGGATCTCCAGGAGCACTCCCCGCTCCGAATGCGGCATCTGCCACTGTCATGCTCCTCGATTACTCGTCTTATGGTGTCTATGCCTCACAGCTCTCACGCCGGCCATCGGCTCAAATGCGGTGTTGCCCCAACCGCAAAAGAGCGGCTGGGGCAATGTCCGGGCGGGGTTTACGCTGCGGGGCTTGCCTCCGGCGTGGCACCGCCAGCGTCGCTGTCAGGGGCGACTTCACCCGAGATAGCGCCTTCAAGCTTCGTCTGCTCTTCGGCCAAGGCCTCTTCCGGCAATGCAATGTATCCGACATCGTCTGCCAGATCGTCGCTCATTGCTAGGTAGAAGCGCACAAACTCCTGAAGGGCCGGATCGCTCTGGAGCATCTCCGCATTGACGTAGATGAACAGTGACCGCGAAAGCGGCGCGTAGCTCCCGTCGCCAATCGTCTCGATCGACGGCTCGACGGGGCCGTTTCCACCGTCGATCGGAACCGCTCGCAACGAATCCTGATTTTCGACAAAGTACGCAAAGCCGAAGTAGCCGAGGGCGTTCACGCTCCCGATCACACCTTGGACGAGCACGTTGTCGTCCTCGCTCGGGATGTAGTCGGTTCGAACCGCCACGTCGTCACCCAGGATCGCTTCGTTGAAGTAATCAAATGTCCCCGAGTCGGCACCCGGACCGTAAAGCTCGATCGACTCTGCTGGCCAATCCGGGTTGATGTCTGACCAGTTGACGATGCCGCCATCGGCGCTCCACAGCTGCTGGAGCTGCTCGACGGTCATCGAGTCGACCCAGTCGTTCTCGGCGTTTACGACTACTGTGATGCCATCGTAGGCGACGTCCAACTGGTAGAAACCGATACCGTTCTCAGCCGCCAGGGCAACTTCGTCCTCGGCGATCGGGCGGGACGCGTTCGAGATCGCGGTCTCGCCGGTGACGAAACGTTTGAACCCACCACCCGAGCCGGAGATGCCGTTGGTGATGGTAATGCCGGAAGCGACCGCGGCGAACTCTTCGATGACGGCCTCGGTGAGAGGACCAACAGTTGAGGAACCATCAGCCTCGAAACTCCCGGAGATCTCGTCGATGTTGTCCGGCGCCGAGTACTCGGTCTGAGCCGAGACGATTCCAAAGCGAGCCAGAGGGGCAGCCGCAAAAACCGCGGCCGAACCGATAACCATGTTGCGCCGGGTGAATCGACTGGAAAGATTCAGCGTCATGTGGTGATGCCTCCCAAACTAATGTTCGTCCTGGCAAGCGAACATCGCTTGCCCTGGCTATGCCGGTGGACAGGCTTAGACGCCCGGCCCACAACAGCTCCGTTTAACCGCTCTGTTGGTTTGCCGCCACCTGCGCCGGCAGCGGGGCTTCCGAAAGCTCGGTCGACACCTGATCCGGTGCGACCGTAAATCGATACCCGGCGCCGTAGACGGTGCGGATGCAGTCTTGCGTGAATCCGGATTCGTGGAGCTTTCCGCGTAGCCATGAAATGTGAACATCGACCGTGCGTTCATCGACGAAGACATCGGTACCCCACACCCTGTCAAGCAGTTCCTGCCGTTGGAACACCTTCCCTGGCTCCATCGCCAGGGTAACCAGCAGGCCAAACTCTTTCGGCCGCAGTTGAAGCTCGGTACCGCGGACCGTGGCCCGGCGGCGATCCGGTTCGATCTGGAGGTCCCCACGAAACAGCACGCCTGGGGGCCGGGCGGAAAGCACGGCCTTGCGCCGCACGGCCGCGCGAACCCTGGCAAGCAGTTCCCTCAGGGCAAATGGCTTGACGACGTAGTCGTCCGCGCCAAGTTCCAGGCCGTCGACCCGGTCCTGCTCTTCTCCTCGTGCCGAGAGCATCAATACGGGGAAGGAATGATCGCGCCGGATTGCTCGGAGTACCTGGAAGCCGTTTGCGCCTGGCAGCATCACATCCAGGATCACGAGGTCAAGCCGGTCGCCATGTTGATTGACCATTTCGATCGCCGCCGGGCCATCGGCCGCGGTCAGCACCTCGTATCCTTCTCGCGTCAGGTTGAAAGCGAGCGTACTTCTCAGGGTCGGATCGTCCTCAACCAGGAGAACTTTCGCGTTTTCTGTTCGCTCGTCTGCCTGTGCGGCCATCAACTATCCCGTCTCCACCGTCGCTCGCTCCATGTCGAGGTCACGCTGGTAGCATAGGGGGCCTGGATTAACCGTCCGTAAGCGCAGTGTTAAATTTTCGACAGCGGACGGTAAAATGCTTCTCGATCCGCACGAACTTTAGCGGGCCGGAACAGGCGTGCCGGGCACCGTAGGCTTCGGGATCAGGGCAAGATCGGTTGGTCGGCTCTTTCCGGAGTTGAGGAACGATGTTGCCGCCGTCACGAACGGATCTCCCGTGCCGGAGGCATTTTCGCCGGTGGTGAGAAGGACGTCGGGCCGGATCCCATCATCCTGGATGCGGCCCTTGCTCGGCGTGAACCACTCAGCCACGGTCACCCGCAGTGATGCTCCGTCCTGGAAGTCGAAGATTCGCTGTACCGATCCCTTGCCGAAGGTTTGCTCGCCAACAACCAGTGCGCGGTCATAATCCCGCAACGACCCCGCCACGATCTCCGCCGCGCTGGCGGTGTTGCCATCCACCAGGACGATGAGCGGCAGGTCGGTCGGAGGCGTCTCGCTGTTAACGATCGGTAACGCCGTTTCGCCGCCTCGCTCTGGCGACACGTCTTCATACATCGCCGGGCCTACGTCACCACTGAGGAACCGTCCAACCGTTTCCTGGGCCGAGAGAACCCAACCGCCGCCATTGCCGCGCAAGTCGAGCACGATGCCTTTGGCGTCGTTGGCTTCCGCTTCGGCGATCGCCTGGTCGAGTTCCTGCGTGGTCCGGTCGCCGAAGATATCGATTTTGATCCGCATGTAGTTGGTTTCGGGGATCATTTCCCAGGCGACGGGATGGACGATGATCGCTTCCCGCTCCAGCACGACCTCAGTCGACATTCCCGCCGGGTGGTGCACGACCGTAAGCACGACGGTCGAGCCGACCGGTCCGCGCAAGTCGATCCCGTCGAGTTCTTCGGCAATTGAGCTGACCGGCCGGCTGTCGATCCGCTCGACCAGATCACCGGCCTTGATGCCAGCCCGGGATGCAGGGGTATTCGGCCCCACGCGGGCAACGCTGACCAGGCCATCGACCTCCTGGAGCGTGACGCCGATTCCACCGTACTCGCCCGTAAGTTGCTCTTCCGCCACCTGGGCGTCGGCCGGCAGGAGATAACGCGTGTAGTCGTCGTTCAAGCTGGTCAGCATCCCGCTGATCGCGTTTTGTTCAAGCGAGTCGACGAAGTGCTCCTCATCCACGTCGTCGGTGGGTCGGTAGTAATAGTTGTCGGTCAGCACGCCGGTTACGGCATCCAGGTCGTTGAAGGACGAATTGGCGTTCGCTTCCTCGCCGGACGTGGCCCGCCCGACCAGCAGGCCGCCGGCCACGCCAACCAGCAGCACAAGCAGAAAGAGCCCGGTCATGCGAACATAGAAATGCGTCATTGACAAGCCGCGCGGCGAGGCGGTGGGATCTGGCTGATCTTCCAGTGTCATGAACATGGTCTCCGAGAATCAACACGCGGTAGAGGCGTCGCGGCATCGGATCGCCAGCTTCCGGCATCGATATCGGACGCCGGCGCTGAAAGGTGAGTGCAATGCTCCTGGTCGTCGACGTCGGTAATACCAACACGGTATTCGGGTTGTTTCCCGCTGACGCGCCGCAGATTGTGGCCACGGCCCGGATGTCGACCCGGCGTGACCGTATGCCCGACGAATGGTACGCGATCTTGGCGCCCGTTCTGGAGTCCGTTCACGTGACGCCCGACCTCGTTACCGGGATGGTTATTTCCAGTGTCGTGCCCAGCGTTACGCGCTGGCTCACGGCCATGAGCCAGGATCGGCTGGGGGTCGAGCCGATGATCGTGACCGTCGACCTCGAACTAGGAATCGGCATCGACTACCCACAACCGCAAGAGATCGGCGCGGACCGCCTGGTCAATTCTCTGGCAGCCCATAGGAAGTACGGCGGCCCGCTGATCTCGATCGACTTCGGGACAGCCATCAACTTCGACGTTGTCGATGTGCATGGAAACTACATCGGCGGTGCCCTGGCACCTGGCCTGATCGTCGCACTTGATGCCATGACCGCGCGCGCCGCCCGGCTCTTCACGGTCGATCTCGTGACGCCGGACCATGCCATCGCCCGCTCCACCACCGAAGCGATTCAATCCGGAATGATGCTCGGCTATCTCTCGCTGATTGAAGGCATGATCGTTCGCATGAAGGCGGAACTTGAAGGAGATCCAACCGTTATCGTCACCGGAGGCTACAGCGATATCTTCGCCAACGCCTCACCGATGATCGACCACTTTGAACCGGACCTCACGATCGAGGGCCTGCGCCTCGTACACCAGTTGAACCGCACGCCTCAGCGCTGACAGTCCGACGCATTGGGCAGTCGACCCAAGATCGTGATACCCCACATCCACCTCGGCCGCACGCCGATAGCCCAAATGCTCTGCTTGCCCGTATTAACGCTTTGCTGAATTCGCTTGCCGCCATATACTGAGCTGCACAAGACCACAAGCGATCTGCAAGCCGTATGACAGGTTCGCGACAGACGTATTGGAAGCGAGCTTGTCCCTGCCGGAGAGGATGAGCATGAAGCACTATCCCGCGGAGCGTATCAGGAACGTCGGTCTCTTTTCCCATGGTGGCGCGGGAAAGACTTCCCTGGCCGAAGCGTTTCTCTTCGTCAGTGGCGCCACCAGCCGTCTCGGCAACGCCCAGGATGGCACCACTGCCTCCGACTACGACCCGGACGAAATCAGGCGCGGCATGTCGATCAGCACCGCCGTCATACCGATCGAGTGGGACGACCACAAGATCAACGTGCTCGATGTCCCCGGCTATGCCGATTTCCTGGGTGAAGTGCACGCCGCGATGCGCGTCGTCGATGGCGCAGTCATCCTCGTCGATGCCTCGGCTGGGGTCGAAGTTGGCACCGAACAGGCCTGGCGGCTCGCGAATCAATACAACCTGCCCCGGCTGATCTTCGTGAACAAGATGAACCGGGAGAACGCGGACTTCCCCCGCACCCTGGAATCGCTGCGGGCCACCTTCGGCAAGCAGATCGCCCCGATTCACTTCCCTATCGGCTCCGAGAAATCCTTCCAGGGAATCGTCGACCTCCTCAGCAACACGGCCTACGTCTACCACGACAATAGCGACGGCGGATTTGACCAGGTACCCATCCCCGAGGAGTGTAGCGGTGAGGTCGAAACCTACCGCCGAGCGCTGATCGAGAGCATCGCCGAGCACAACGAAGACCTCATGACCCGGTACCTCGACGACGAACCGATTTCGGATGACGAATTGTTCGAGGAGCTGCGTGCCTGCATCGCCGATGGATCCGTGACACCCATGCTCTGCGGCGCGACCCAGTACACCCTCTGCATCCAGCCATTGCTCTCGGCCATCGTGCGGGAGTTGCCGGCCGCTTCGGAGCGGACCGAACCAGCCTCCGTCAATGGTTCAGTGACCACGCTTCGCGCAGATACCTCGGCTCCCCTGGCCGCGCTCGCATTCAAAACGCTGGCCGACCCACACGTTGGTCGGGTGACGTACTTCCGGGTCTTCTCGGGTACGTTCGACGCCCATTCCCATGTTTCCAACACCTCGAAAGGCGAAGGCGAACGGATCGGCCAGCTCTTCTATCCGGTCGGCAAGGAGCATGTGTCGACCGAACACGTGGGACCGGGAGACATCGGCGGCGTCGCCAAGCTGGGCTCGGTCGTTACCGGCGACTCCCTCGCCGTGGACGGATCCGGTATCGTGCTGGAACCGGTGACAACCCCCAAAGCGTCCTACGCGAGTGCTGTCCACCCGAAGACGAAATCCGATCTCGACAAGCTCAGCCAGGCACTCAACCGATTGCACGAAGAGGATCCTTCATTGATCATTTCACGTGATCCAGCCACGGGCGAAACGATTGTCAGTGGGCTCGGCGAACCGCACGTACAGATTGCCCTCGACCGGATGAGCCGGCGCAGCGGCGTCAATGTCGACATTGGCTTGCCCAGGGTTGCCTATCGTGAAACGATTTGCTCCAAAACCGCGAGTGAGTATAAGCACAAGAAACAGACCGGAGGCGCCGGTCAGTACGGGCATGTCCACATCGAAATCGAACCGCTTGCCGGCGCTGATTTCGAGTTCGCCGACCGGGTTGTCGGTGGATCCGTTCCGAAGGGCTACTTTCCCGCGGTCGAAAAAGGAATTCGAGAAGCGCTTGAAGCTGGCCCGCTCGCTGGCTACCCGGTCGTCAATATCCGGGCAGTCCTGACCGATGGCAGCTACCACAATGTCGATTCCAATGAAATGGCATTCAAGATCGCGGGTAAGGAGGCCTTCAAGAAGGGCATGCTCGCCGCGGACCCTGCCCTGCTGGAACCGGTCCACACATTGCGTGTCACCGTGCCAGACGAATTCATGGGCGACGTGATGAGCGACCTCAACACCAAGCGCGCCCACGTCAACGGTGTCGAGCCGGGAGAGGATGGCCTCTCGACCATTGAGGCCAATGTGCCGGCCGCCGAATTGCAACGGTACGCGACCAACCTGCGCTCGATCACGCAGGGCCGCGGCACCTTCACATCGGCTTTCGATCACTACGAGCAGGTGCCGTCCCACCTCGCTGAGGTAATCAAGCGGGAATCCGCCGTGCATGCCAACGGCCACGCCGCCTGACCAGGATCACGACCGGCAGGCGGTACACTGCATGTTCAAGGGCCGCAAGGGCCGCAAGGGCCAGACGCAATGTCTGGCCCTTGCCTTTCGACCGGTGAACGCGCCATCAATGGAGATACCGACATCAATATGGGTACCACGCAAGCCACGACAGCCCGCGACACGACCAGCACCTACGAGATCGTGTTCGATGGCGGCGCCCTTGGCAATCCCGGCAAGGGTTATGGCAGTTACGAAATCACGGCCAACAGCCAGGTCGTCCGTCATCAGCGCGAGGATTATGGTGACAATGTCACCAACAATCAGGCCGAGTACCAGACCCTGATCGAAGCGCTCAAGTGGCTCGCGATGGATCTGGGCGCCTCAGCGTCTTCAACGCGGGTCGTCGTCAATGGCGACAGCCTGCTCGTCCTCAACCAGCTTCTCGGCAAATGGAAGGTCAAGAACGAAGGGCTTCGCCCCTTGCATCAGGAAGCGTCGCAGTTGATTCGGAAATTCCACAACGTCGCGCTGATTTGGCATGCCCGCAGCAACTCTGTCAAACGCCTCGGCCACTAATGGTGGACCTTCCGTAACCGCAAGATCTACCGGGACACACGCTGGACCTCGCCTACGACCGATTTGAGCATCCGGTCCCGGAATCACCGCGGACTGGCACCCCGATCGAGACGCAGCTTGATGCCTAGCGCGAACACGAAGATGAACATCCCGATCACCGCCAGGGGCAGGAGCGCCAGGCCCGTCAACATCTTGATGGTCACCACGGATATCGCCAATGCGCACAAGGCGAAGAAGACTCCATCCCGTAGCTGGCTGGTGGCAGGATCCATAAGCAGATGCTCAACCTCGAACGATTCGGAGACGCCACATGACACGAAAGACCATCTATCTCGCCTCGCCGCTCGGATTCGCAGCCTCCACCCACGGTTTCATGGCGGACCTGGCGGCGTCATTGCGAACCAGCGTCGACGTGCTGAATCCATGGGACGATCAGCGATTCGCGGCCGAGTTCCAGCAATTGGCCTCGGTCGATAGTGTAGCTGCCCGGGACACTCGGCTGGCCGAGATCAATACTGAACTCGGTCGCATGAATACAGAATCCATCGATGCCGCCCACGGGCTGCTCGCCGTTCTCGATGGCGTCGATGTCGACTCCGGCACCGCCGCTGAAATCGGCTACGCCTTCGCCAGGGGCAAACGGGTCTACGGTTTGCGCACGGACTTCCGATTGGCGGGTGACAATCACGGATCAGTCGTCAACCTGCAAGTGCAATATTTCATCGAGCAATCGGGAGGAAGGGTCGTCACCACGGTGCGGGAACTGATCGATCTCGCTCGGGAGTACAACCACGAAGGCTAAAGCACCATCGGGTTGATTTTCGCACCCACCAATTCTATACTTCGCGTGCTCGCGGGTGATTAGCTCAGCTGGTTAGAGCGCTACGTTGACATCGTAGAGGTCACTGGTTCGAGTCCAGTATCGCCCACCCAAGAGACTGGAAACAGCCGTGACCGCGCCAAGGTCACGGCTGTTTTGGCGCTTGCCGGTGTCTTCTCCCGGCGCATCACCACAACTTGCGCCTCGCCGCTGCAATCCACCCGCTTCTTGTCCGCCCGATCGATTCGCATCACATCGAGACGAAATCATGAGCTCGGTCCAAAGGCTCCTCACCACCCTCATGCTGTTGATTCTGCTTCCGTCGTCATTGGCGACCGTTCATGCCCAGGAAGCAGCCGAACTGCAAATCACCTCGGAGCGCTATATCGTCGTTGATGCCGCCACGGGCCATGTCTTCGCCCAACGCGGCGCCAACGACCGTGTTCCGATCGCCAGCCTCACCAAGGTCTTCACCGCTGTCCAGGCGATGGAAATGGCCCCGCTCGATACCCCGGTCATCACAAAGGATTCCGACCTTCGATCGCCTGAGGGTACCTACTTCGGCACGAGCGGTACACTGATGGGCTTCGGCACCGACGAACCCTACACGCTGGAAGACATGCTCTACGGCATGCTCCTTCCGTCCGGGAATGACGCCGCAAATGCCATCGCCCGCACACTTGGGGCCAGACCCGGCGAAAGCGACGCAGAGGCCGTCCAGCATTTCATGGATCTCCTCAATCAGCGCATTGCAGACATGGGCCTCGAAGATACGTTCCTGAAGAATCCTCACGGTTGGGGTGTCGAGGGCCACTATTCGTCGGCATCGGACGTAGCCGCCTTCAACCGATTCATCACGCACTACCCTGCATTGATGGGCATCATGGGTGCCGATAGCTACACAACGTCGAATGGGTTTTTGACGGTCAACAACACCAACCGATCCCTGAATCAGTACCCATCCGTCGAAGCCGGCAAGACCGGGTTCGATCTCGATGCGGGGTACTGTCTCATCAATATCGCCCGCCGGGATGAGACGGAGATGATTGCCGTTACGCTCGATGGCGTGGCTCCTGGTGATTGGTACGACGACAATGCCACGCTCCTCGATTACGGCTTCGATCAGCAGGCGGAACTGCTCACCTCCGGCGTTGCTTTCCAGGGGGATGTCGCGACGTTCGTCGATCCATCGACTGCGAGCATCGCCCGTTCCGCCAGGCCGTCGACGGCGTTTGTACCCGGTCAGACCGTTGCCGAGGCAGAGGGTCGGCCTCCGGAACCGGTCGTGGTCGCCCGGGAACCGGAACCTCCAACGATTTCCGAAGGCAGCCTCTGGATCGCGGCAGTCGCGGCAATCGGCCTTCTTGGGTACCGCGGGCTTCTCTCCTTCCGTGGTCCTTCCCGCCACCGGCACACAAAGCCGCCTGCTTCGTCGGTATCCTCGGCGATTGATTGAGACCGCCCGGAGTCGCGATCGATCTTTTGAACACCGTTGTGATTTGACAGCCGACCGCCCCGATTCTATGCTACGTTCACATTTGAAGACGTTATGCGTTGAGCAGGACATGTCGCCCGATCGGGCACGACAGCGAATCCGGAGCAGGTGCAAGCCGGACCGTCGCCAGACGAGTGCGTCACCCCCTGTGAGCAGGAACTCCAACGGCAATGGGCCCGGTAGAGTGACCCGGATTGCCCCCGTTAGCGGGCCGAATCAAGCGGGCATCGCCGGACCTCTCCCGGCGGTGCTCGAAATGAGGGTGGAACCACGTCGGCCCGGCGTCCCTTTGGGACAGCCGGGCCGTTTCACGTTTGATCCACCAGCGCGGTCATGCGCCGCCACCCAGGGAGGAACCATGTCGACCGACATTGCCGAAGTTGAAAACATGGATATTGCCGTCGACGCCGGCGACAGCCGCGCCTATGAACTCGCCCGCATGCGCCACTCCGCGGCTCACCTCATGGCCGAAGCCGTCCAGGAGATGTTCCCGGAGGCAAAATTCGGCATCGGCCCCGCAATCGAACACGGCTTCTACTACGACTTCGATCTGCCCCGGCCCCTCACGCCTGATGACCTCAAGCAAATTGACAAGCGGATGCGATCGCACAAGAAGAAGAACGAGGTGTTCGAGCGCAAGGAAGTCTCCCGCGAGGAAGCCCTGCAAATCTTCGGCGACAACACCTACAAGGTCGAACTAATTGAGGGTCTGCCGGAAGGCGAGACGATCTCCACCTACCAGCAGGGCGCATTCCTCGATCTGTGCCGCGGCCCCCACGTCGCCACCACCCGGGACATCGGGCCGTTCAAACTGCAGTCGATCGCCGGCGCTTACTGGCGAGGCGACGAAAAGCGGCCGATGCTCCAACGTATCTATGGCACGGCCTGGCCGACCCAGGACGAGCTCGATGCCTACCTGCACATGCTCGAAGAAGCCCAGAAGCGCGATCACCGTCGCCTCGGCAAGGACCTCGACCTCTTCTCGGTCTCGGAAGAGATCGGTCCCGGCCTGATCCTTTGGCACCCCAAGGGCGCGATGGTCCGCTACCTGGTCGAGCAGTTCGAGCAGCAGGAACAGCTCGCCCGCGGCTATGACCTCGTCTACACGCCGCACATCGCCTCTGAAAAGATCTACCAGATTTCCGGTCACCTTGAGACTTACCACGAAAACATGTACTCGCCGATGTCGATCGAGGATGTCGACTATTACCTGAAGCCGATGAACTGCCC
Source organism: Chloroflexota bacterium (assembly GCA_030858375.1). Taxonomy (GTDB): domain Bacteria; phylum Chloroflexota; class Chloroflexia; order Thermomicrobiales; family UBA6265; genus JACCYX01. The sequence continues at coordinate 5,180 of JALZMD010000245.1, read as the reverse complement.
CGGGCACATCATGATCTACAAGAACTCGGGGCACTCTTATCGCGAGCTGCCGATCCGGCTGGCGGAACTGGGAACGGTCTATCGCTATGAGCGCTCCGGAACCCTGCATGGCATGCTCCGGGTTCGTGGTTTCACGCAAGACGATTCGCACATCTTCTGCACGCACGACCAGGTCGTCGAGGAGGTGGGCGGCGTCATCGATCTCGCGATCCACATGGCCGACGTCTTCGGCTACCGGTTCGAGGCCTACCTCGGAACGAAGCCCGAGAAGGCGATTGGCGATGACGATGTCTGGAACGAGGCGATCGATGCCCTCAAGCAGGCGCTCGACGCCCGGTCCTTACCCTACAAGCTCGACGAAGGAGAAGGTGCCTTTTACGGTCCCAAGATCGACATCAAGTGGCTCGACGCCCTGGGCCGTGCCTGGACCGGACCGACAATTCAGGTCGACTTCAACCTGCCCGAACGGTTCGACGTCAATTACATCGCTGAGGACGGCGAGCGCCACCGCATCGCGATGATCCACCGCACCCTGCTCGGCTCGATGGAACGTTTCGTCGGCGGCCTCGTCGAACATTACGCGGGAGCCTTCCCGGCCTGGCTCGCGCCGCAACAGGTCGCCATCATCGCGATCACGGACGACCAGTACCCGTTCGCGGACACTGTCCTCGAACGGCTCAAGGCGGCGGGCATCCGGGCCCAGGTCGACCGATCCGGCGGCCGCATGCAGGCCAAGATCCGCAACGCCCAGTTGCAGAAGGTGCCCTACATGCTGGTCATCGGTAAGCGCGAGGAAGAGGCCGGTGCGGTCGCGGTCCGGCTGCGATCAGGAGAAGACCTCGGTGCGATGCCGGTCGAGGAGTTTCTCGCGATGGGCCTGCCCGTGATCGAGACCAAGTCCCTCGACCTGCGGGCGCCGCGATAGATTCCAACGTCGCAGGAAAGGCCCATGTGGCCTCCCGCGGCAACCGGGTTTTCGGGAGGCCACATGGGCCTCCCCTACCGGCCGAGACAGCTACATCACCGTGTCGGACGCAACACCTTCTCCGGCAGCTTGAACACGTCGGCCGGAACCATGATTGAACCGCCCGCACCCCGGATCTGCTTGACCTGTCCATCTTTCCGAAACGTGTAGCGCATCGGTTCGTGATACCCGCCGAATCCCTTGTCACCGACGACCTTCAATGCGGTGTCCGAGACCACATCGAGTTCGACCGCTTCGGCGGCCGGATTCTGCAAAGTGGGCGCCATTATGTAGAGGCGGCCACCCAGGTTGGTCACATCGATGATGCCCCAAAGGGTCGCGAAACGACCCTCGAACCGGTCGATTTCCTTCGGCTTTCGCGGCTCGGTTTTGGTCTTCTCGGAAAGGGCCAGATCGATCATCTGCAAGATGGCCGCACAAAGCACGGCGGCGGGACCGTCGTTGGAGTTGGTCAGCACGGAAATCGAAAGCTTTCGTTCGAGGTCCAGCTTCGACATCGTGATGTGCCCGGGGTAACCACCGCTGTGCCCGTAGTAGGTACGGCCATTGTCCTTCGTGATACTTAGCCCAAGCCCGTAGGACGAATCGTCCGTGACCGTCCACTGCACCTGACGCATCCTGCGCTTCGAGCCGTCGTTCAGCAACCGGTCGTCACCATCGAGGTGCGCCTGGAAGTAGCTGGAGAGCTCGGAGGCAGTCGAGTAGAAGCCGGTTGCAGAACTCTCGGCGAAGGTGTCGATGTGCTCGATCTCGATCCGGTCCGGGCCGTGGGCACGGCTGGTGTAGCCCTTCGCGTAGTCATCGATCCGCTCCAGATCGAGGTCCGGTCCGGTGTTCGCAAGCCCCAGTCGGTCGACAATGTTGGTCGTGACATAGTCGCGGTATGAGACACCAGACGCGGCCTCAATGATGAGTCCAAGCAGGGAGTACCCAATGTTCGAGTACTTGAAGTGCTCGTTAGGAGCCAGTACCTGACCGTGCTTGTGAATGGTCTTCAACAACTCTTCCCGATCTGGGAACGCGCGGTCGAGAGACCAGAAGGTGCTGTCCTCCCCATCGCGGATCATGCCTGACCCATGCGCCAGCAGTTCCCGGACCGTGACCTTGCCCATTGGCGATTTTTCCAGTTCGGGCACGTAGGCGCCGGCCGAGTCATCGAGCCTGAGCTTGCCTTGCTCGACAAGCTGCAGGCACGCCACACCGGTGAACGTCTTGGAATGCGAGGCGATTCGGAATAAGTGATCGACCGTTAGCGGCGTTTCACTCGCCAGGTCCGCGTAGCCGAAGGCCTCGTTGTAGATCAAGTCGCCGTCCACGCGAACCGCAACCTGGGCGCCGACGAACGGCATGTAGCGTTGTTGGAACGACAGGTATTGAGGGACATAGTCGAGTGCGGTCCTGATCGCCTTCAATTGTTTCATGGAGAGTTCCTTTCAAAGATCACTTGGGCAGAGGATTCCGATGGCAACAATGAGTTGCCTCCATTCCAATCCCCTTCCACGCCGTCATGTCGAGCTTGCGAAACTTCCCTGTGCGAAGCACTCGAGGGCGAAGCCGGCGTCCAAAATTCCGCTGCCCGGAGTTGGCCTTCGGCCAATGCGCTTCGCGCAGAGATATCGCTTCGCTGCCTGGCAAGCTCGGAATGACGATACCCTAAGTACGACGCTCATCCCGTTGGACGATGGGCTCTATGAATCGCGATCGCATCGTGTTGGATACTCAATCACGAATCAGTGATGTCGCCGCAAACCGGTCCATGATCGCGACGATGTGCTTGATCCCGAGGATGAAATCATCGACGTAAATATTCTCGTTCGGGGCGTGGGCCTGGGAGCGACCGTGCCCAACGCCAGCGGTGCAGGCGTCGATCCCGAACTGGCTGCAAATCTGGTACCACGGTCCAGAGCCCGCTGATGTCGGATAAATCACCGGTTCCTGACCATAGAGCTCGCTGAAGGTGTCAGCCACCACGCGAGCGATCGGCGCATCGAACCGGGTGCGAGCCGGAAAACCCGGGCCAAGCAGTTCCGTCTCGATATCGTCGAAACCCTGCTCGTCGAGATGCTGGCGGAGCAAACGGTAGATCTCGAATGGGTCCTGGTTGGCGACGAGCCTCATGTCGAGCTTGGCCATCGCCGTCCCGGGCAACACGGTCTTGCTCCCCTGCCCAGTGTAGCCACTCAGGAAGCCGGAGATCGTGCATGTCGGTTGGAAGTAGTCTCGCTGCGCCAGCTCGACGCCGGTGAGCCCCTGGAGGAAACCATCGATCCCCAAGTCTTCGCGTCGCTCCGCTTCGGTATCGGGTATCCGCTTCAGCACATCAAGCTCGGCGTCAGTAGGTGGCACCGCGTTATCATAGAAGCCGGGGATCAGCACTCGCTCGTTCTGGTCCTTGAGCGTCGCGAGCGCCCACACCAGCCGCCACGCCGGATTCGGCACGGACGTCGCGACACTTGAGTGCCAATCGAGCCGGGCGCCTTTCGCCCTCAACTCGACGTAGCAGATGCCTTTCAGGCCAAGGTGGATCTGCGGCCGGCCGTCGATGTCGCGGCCACCGAATTCCCAGATGCAGGCGTCCGCCGCGCACATCTCGGGGTGGTCCTCAGCGAAGTTGTAAAGATGCGGCGAGCCGATTTCCTCCTCGCCCTCAACGATGAATTTGACGTTGAGTGGCAGTTCCCCATGAACCGCCTGCCAGGCACGGATGGCCGCAATCCTGGCCACCGTGTTGCCCTTGTTGTCAGCCACGCCTCGGGCCCAGATTTTCCCCTCACGAATGTCGGCCGCCCAAGGATCGGAGTCCCACTGATCATGCGGGTCGGCTGGCTGCACGTCGTAGTGGTTGTAGAAGCTGAGCGTTCGCTCCGTACGTCCGGCAATCTCACCGTACACAACGGGAAAACCACCGCGGGTGTCGACCTGTTGTGGAGAAGCACCGAGTGATGCGAGTTCGGCTTCGACCATGTCTGCCATTTCCTGTATTCCGGCCGATTGGGCAGCGATGCTGGGTTGTTGGCAAAATCGTTGCAAAAGGGATATGTAGTCTGTTCTGTGTTCTTCAATGTACGCGTACACATCGTCCATACCGAGATCTCCGGTTCCTATGTCAATAATGCAACCGCAGCCAAAGCGTAGGCCCGCGTAGCCAACAGCAATTCATCGATCCCGATCCACTCGTCCGGAACGTGCGCGAGCTTTGGATCACCGGGGCCATAAATGATCGTGGGGATACCTTTTCTCGCCCAGAACCGGCCATCGGTGGCCATACTGAAACCTCCGAGTTCAGTCGGCAACCCGAGCCGACTGTTCGCGCCGAGCATCGCCTGCACCAGTGGACTGCCGGCCGGTGTGCTGGTGGCCACCCCACCCGGGAACATCTCACCCACTTCGACCGAGATACCAGGCATGCCGGCGATTGCCCTCCCGGCAATGGCCTCGATTTCCCGCATCGACTGGAGCGGTTGCTCATCCTCAACCAGGCGCCGATCGACGTAGACTCGTGCGTAGTCCGGAACGACATTGGACTTGACGCCGCCTTCGAACAGGTTTACTGATCCAGATGACGGGTGAAAGATTGGGCTCGTCCGGGTCGCGAGCACCGGCCAGTATTCGCGTCGAAGGGCCACGATAATCTCGGCCATGGCCTCGATCGCGTTGGCGCCTTCCCATGGCAACGCGCCGTGTGCCGTCCGGCCTCGGACCGTGATCTGGGTTGGCGATGCGCCTTTCTCACCGAGTGCGATACCGTTGAAGGTCTGTTCGCCGACGATCATGTAGTCAGGCGTAAAGAACGCCTGCTCACTCACGAACGCCGCACCCTTGAATCCGCCGACTTCCTCGTCCGCCACTTCGTTGACGATCAGCTGTCCATTGAGCGTGACGCCTGAGTTCGCTAACGCCACACCTGCCATTACCTGTGCCGTGACGCTTGCCTTGTCGTCGCCCGCGCCGCGCCCGTAAATCCTGCCATCCTCGATCTCGGCGCCGAATGGATCGTGACGCCAGGCCGAACGCTCGCCGACCGGAACTACGTCGACGTGGGCGTTGAAGCCAAGGACCGTCCCGCCGGCTGGACCAAATCGCGCGATCAGGTTGGGCATGATCTCGTCAGTGAAAACGGTTTCCGTTTCGAATCCCGCGTTCTCCAGTGGTGCACGGCAATACGCAATCGCGTCCCGCACATCTCCGGGAGGGT
>JALZMD010000239.1 GCA_030858375.1 Chloroflexota bacterium | reverse complement strand
ATGGGTATCATGGTTATGAGAGGGAGTGGCGGAACGTCGCTCCGAGGCGCGTTTCCATCGATACGTATGGGAACACAATGGGGCAATGTACCCCAAGGAGTTGCTGGATGGTTTCCAAAACCGCACGTGTTCGGGGCCGGTCGGTCACGACGCTGCTCCTGGGCGTGATCATGGTGCTGATTGCCGTCATGCCGTTCGCCGGCACGGCTGCCGCGCAGGACGCGACACCAGAGGCGACACCTGAACCAACCGGCTTGGCCGCGCTTGGCTTGCAGGAAATTCAGGTTACGGCTTCAGCCGAAACGTACGCGCTCAGTTACACTCCACCGCTCGTCGAGGGCTGGGCGTTGATCACACTGGTGAACGAGTCCGATGCACCGGCGGTCGTCAATATTGGGCAGTTGCCGGAGGACGCCTCGGTCGGTGATCTGTCGTCGACGCTGTTCTCGACATTCCAGGGCGAAGGCGGGGAGCTCCCGGAGTTTTGGGCCAATACCACGTTCGCCGGTGGCGCGTGGGCCGGTGCCGGTGAAACGGTCCAGAACGCTGTCTACATTACGCCTGGCCAGTGGGCCGCGTTCAGCACAAACCCGATCTCGGTCCAGCCGGTGCAGACGTTCCTCGTCGCCTCGGACGAAGACCTCGTGAACATCTATGGCGTCGAAGCTGAAGCGACTCCGGTTGCCGATGCCGCTGCCACGCCAGTGGTCGAGGGCCTTCCTTCGGACGGGACCGTTTCGATCACCGATGGTGCATTCTCCATCGCTGAGGCTCCGGCCTCGGGCCCGCAAGTGTGGGAAGTAACGAACGATAGCGCCCAGGTTTCCGAAATCGTCCTCGTGAGCGTCGACTACGACATTCCGCAGGAGGAGGCCGTGCTTTGGGTTGGCACCTTTGCTGCAGGTGATCTCGGCAACGCCGTGATTGAGAATGGTTCTGGAACCCTTTCAGCGGGTGCTTCCGCCTACGTCGCGGTTGACCTCGCTCCAGGCACGTACGTGCTCTTCAGCGCGCAGCCGGACGTCGCTGGTGGCTTCCAGTCAGACGCCGGCCTGGTGACCGTCTTCGTCGTCGAGTAGCCCCTGCACGACACGGATCACGATCCGTCTCGCCACGGAGAACGGTCACTGGGAAAATCCCGGTGACCGTTTTTTGTGCGTTGGGTTACGAGAGCGTCTTTTTGCGCCACCTTGCTCTCGCATGGTGCAGTACACTTTCGGTAGTTCGAATACAGGCAGCGACATGCCGATTCCTGGATGATTATGCGCCAATGTTGGCACTCCTCCGATGGTTGCGCGGCAGGTGAGGGAAGAGATGGCAGAAGCAAGTCGGATTTTGACTGCCCTCGGTTTGGTTGCCGCCAGTGTCGGCCTCACGATCTATGGGATCGGCGCGGCGTTCGTGGAACCCGAGGATTTCCAGATGAACACCGGAATGATCATAATGGTCATCGGCGCCATCGCGGCAGTTGTTGGGATCGTGATGAGCAAACGGATTCCCGAAGAAGATTGACTCTCACCCATTGCGTCACCGTTGGAAACAGCCCGCTACGGGATCCGTAGCGGGTTGTTGGCATGTTTCGGTTTGCAATCATACGGTGACAATTACGGCCAGGGCGACCGGGCCATCACGATGTCATCCTCCGCGAACCAGTGCTCACGGACATTTCCGATCAGGTAGAGCGATCCAGTAACGAAGACGGACCCACCATCCGCCGATCCGGCCAGGATTATCGCGCGGGCGATCGCATCTCGCGGATCGGGTTCTATCCAGATTGGGCCATGAAACCCTGCTGCCGTCGCGATACTGGCGATATCCGACGCGTCCTTGGCTTCCTTGGCTGTCACCTTGGGTGACGTGGCGACAAGCACATCCATGACCGGGACGAGGCTGCCAATCATCGGCGCCGCCTGTTTCGCTTCGAGCACCCCGAGCACTGCGATTCGTTGGCCACCCTCCGGGACCGGGAGCAGGTGCGGGATATCGGCCGCGAGCGCCGCAACCTTGTCGACATTGTGTGCGCCGTCAAGCATCACCAAATAAGGACCATCGATCATTTCGACGCGTCCGGGGATCCTGGCTCCCTGAAGCCCGCGCTCAACCGCTTCATCCGAAACATGGAACCCGAGCTGACGCAGCGTCTCGATCACCGCCACCGCGGTCGCGCCGTTCCGGGCCTGGAACGCCCCACGCAGTGCTGTGTGGTAACGGGAGCCGGACCGCTCGTCGACCCAGCTCGTGCCCTGGAAGTCAGTTGACACGCCGGTCGCGGCACTCTTGGGGTTGACGATGGTGAGTGGTGCCCGGCGGGCGCTCGCTTCATCCGCGACGATTGAGAGTGCTTCCCGGTTCGCGACGCTTGTCACAACCGGAACCGCAGGTTTGACGATGCCAACCTTGTGCCAGGCGATCTCGGCGATCGTCGAACCCAAGGTGCTCGTGTGGTCGATGCCGACCGAGGTTATGACGCTGACCACGGGGTCGACGATGTTTGTCAGGTCGAAGCGGCCACCTGCACCCACTTCGAGAACGGCCAGGTCGACATGCGACTCACGGAAGAACAGGGCGGTCAGCGCAAACCACGCCTCACCGTAGGTGATCGGCTCTTCTCCGGCGCGGAGCCACCGGTCATGCGCGGTAAACACCGTGTCGCACAGCGCCACGTACATCTCGGCCGCGACAAGTTGCCCATTGATTTGGAGCTTCTCCGCTGGTGTCTGGAGATAGGGGGAGGTGTGCAACCCAGTCGAAAATCCGGCGCTAGTCAGGATCGACGCGATCAACGTGCTCGTCGAACCCTTGCCCGACGTACCGCCAACGTGAATGATCGGGTAGCCTTGATGGGGGTTGCCCAAGAGTTCGAGAAATCTCCGGAGTCGACCCATCCGATAGGTTGCGCGCTCCTGGACCGCTACCCGGGAAGCGTCCACTGGAGACGGTGTTCCCTCGATCAACGATTCGAGGCGGGCAGTCGCTTCGTGAAAACGCGTGAGCACACTGGTCCTGCTTTCGGAGATCATGGATCCCCCGTCGCTTCTGGTTGGTACGCATTTCGGGGTACCATGGTTCTTGAGGAACGATCAGGGTGGATCATTCGGAGCAACTTCGTGCCGCCAATGCTTCGCACGACGCTCATTGTACGATCAGCATACCCAGTTCGTTACCGCCAGCCGTGCCATCGATGCCAAAGGTTCTTCATGATCAATCTGCTGATTACCATTATCCTGCCGGTCGTGATCCTGACCCGGTTTAGCAGTGAGGACAGTCTCGGGCCGGATCGCGCCCTGGCCCTTGCCCTGGCGCTGCCGATCGGGTACGCCATCTTCGAGTTGATCCACACCCGCCGGATCAGCGCGTCGCCCATCATTGGCGTCGTCAGTGTCCTGCTTACCGGTGGATTCCGGTTGCTAGACATTCCACCCCGGTGGTTTGCGGTGAAGGAAGCGGCCATCCCGGCTGCCCTGGCCCTGGCAATCCTAGTCTCGGCCTGGATTGGCCGCCCGCTGGCCCGGATCTTCCTGAACCAGATCCTTGATCGTGAACGCATCGATAGCGCCCTCGCCGAACACGGAACCGCTCAGGAGTACGAACAGCGTACGGCGATCGCCACCTACCTCCTGGCTGGCGCGTTCGTGCTGTCGGCGATCCTCAACTTCGTCCTGGCGCGGATCGTCGTCACCAGCGATCCGGGCACCGATGCCTTCAACAGCGAACTCGGGCGGATGACCGCCCTCAGCTATCCAGTGATCACGATTCCGGTCATGATCGTCCTGTTTGGCACCATCCTCTACATCTTCAACACGGTGGGGAAGCTCACCGGGCTCGAGATGGAGGACATCATGAAGCAGAAGCAAAAGCCAAAGTCCAAGAAACAGGGCGAACCCGACGCTGATACTGCATAGAGCGCCCAGCGGCATGGTTAACCGCTTTGGCATCTCCGTACGGGCGGACCTGATTCGACCGAATGCAGGCGTTAGAAAACCGCGATCTTGTCGAATCGAGCCTGTCCAGAGCGTAGTGTGGGATCCGCCCATGTCGCTGGCCGCAGGTACGACGGCAGCCTATAGGAAGCGGGCGACGACGTCGTTGGCAAGCATCAAGCCACGGTGCGTCAACCGCACGCCGCGTTCGTGTCGTTCCATCATGCTGATGCCGATCAGCGAATCGATCGTGGACCCG
>JALZMD010000227.1 GCA_030858375.1 Chloroflexota bacterium | reverse complement strand
GCGTGGCTGGATTTAGCCGCGATGGCACTGGCGCCGGAGGACGTGCCGCCAGGCTTCTTTGACGATTACTCTGAGTGGCTGGTTTCCCCCGCCGCGTTTTCCGAACTCGTCCTCGGTGGCGAGCCGGTACCGGCTGACCTCGATCAGGTGTACCAGAGCTTCTACTTCAACGATGTTGAACAGGTCGCCATCCATACGTACCTCTTCACCTTCACGACGCCTGAGGCAGCAGCGTCAGGTATCGGTATCGTGGATGCAACCGTGCTCCGTCCACCATTGCCCGAAGGGACCGTGGTCGGGCCGACAACCGAGCCCGGTCCGGCGCTCGGTGACGAATCCAGCACCACGACCCGCGTTACCTACGACACCCAGGCCGAGGGTGGCCCGCTGGTCGAAATCGTGGCCGTCACGTTTCGGCGTGACCGCCTCATCGCCGGGGTCGCGATCGAGCGGTACACGGATCCTGCCGCCGATGGCACTCCTCAAGCGGTCGCGGCGGACGCCACACAACTGGATGCGGACCTCGCCACGCGCCTGGCGAGCACCCTTGACGATCGCGTCACCACCGTGATGCGCGGTGGGATACCGGTAGGCGTCGACCCTGTGCGCTCGGCAATGGTGTTGCCCCTCGATCAGCTTGCACCGAGTGACACGCCGGTGATTGGTGGATACAAATCCGGCATCGACCTCCTGCGATGTGGGATATGCGGTGAGGAGAACAGCTTACTTCCGTTCGCCGATGCTGCCCTTGGCGGCTTCAGCCGCACGGTCTTCGTGGGCCCTCTGAACGATGGGGAGCCAACGCCGCCGTTCATCTCCGTGGCTGTGACGGCGTTCACCTCCCCCGCGGTGGCCCTGGAGGTGCTGGAGGCGATCCGGCAGGCCCCGAACGATCGACCGACGCCGGGTCCGGTTCCCCGCGGCGAGCGGACCCTCGTGGCGGACCCGGTGATTCCGGGCGCCGCGGCCACGCTCGGATTCGAGGCGGTTCTCGACGCCGAGGACCCTGACGCATCGGCCGACAGCGCCGGCGTCACCTTGGTGATGGACGCCTGGCTGGTCAGCATCGATGTGCAGGGCGGGCTATCGGGTGAGGCTGCGCTGGCAGTCGCGGTCGACCTCGCCACACAGCAGGTCGATTGCCTGACGGCGGGTGACGTCTGCGAGAACCTGACGGTTCCCGACGAGCTGCTCATTGGGGCTGACGCAACGCCGGCGGCCGCCACCCCGGCCGCGTAGGCGGCCACCGCACCGGCCTGGCCAATGCCGCCGGGCCGATGCTGGTTCGGCGGCGAGGCGTTAATTCCGTGAATCAGGAATTGGGAACCGTGCCCATACGCGCGTGAGGAGAACAGCGATGGAAATTGTCAAGGGCGTCACCGTGATCCATCCCGATGCGGGCGGTGCGAGTAGTGAAGCGGAACGCGGACCAGTTGTGTTCGGGCCCAACCAGAACGCGGATGCCTACGTGGCCTGGGTGGGCGCGATGCCCGCCGGCGACCCCGGCCCTCCACTCCACATCCACCCCGATACCGACGAAGCGTTCTATATCGCGGACGGCGAGTTGACTTTTTCACTGGGGAACCAGGAGGTCGTGGCGCCCGCCGGCTCGTTCGTCTTCGTCCCGCGGGGCATCGTCCACACGGCCCGCAATTCGGGATCGGGCCCGATGCGGGGCATGCTCATCCTGTCGCCGGGCAGCGCCGAGCACATCACGGAGGCGATCGAACAACCGGGCTAGCGTGATCTTTCCACCCCGGCACGTTGTTCCATTGCCTCGATCGAGGCGGACGGGCCCGGTGCCTGGCCTGTCGGGATCCGCTGTGGCGCCTTGTCGTGACCGGGAGGCATCCGGGGAGGGTGTTCCAAGCGTACGGAAGGCAGGGCGCGACGAGTGACCACGTGGCCCACCGCCCGGGTCATGTGGTAGCCTGCCCCGGTCCGTTGCCAGTGCGGCACGTACGATCCGGACAGACATCGGGCTGATGTCGACCGGTGGGCGCGTGACCACATGGTACGGATATCGCTGCTCAAGACGCCGTGGCTGGAGGTGTTGAGCGTCGATCTTTCCCCATCGCCCGACGGCGATCGCCGCGATCCCGTCACCAACGAAAAGGAGGAGACAGGTTCATCCTGTCCCGGAATTTTCGGGACACCACGGCTTCGGTGAGTTCTGCCTCACGCCGTCTGGTGTGGACAGAAGCCCGTCGTCATAATCGAGGGAAGGGCATCCATGTCCATGGTGCAACCGCTCGCTGGGGTGGCAGGCGGAGCAATGACCGCGTCCGATATCGGACAGGCGGCTACTTCGACCCCGTCTCCACGACACTCAACACGCAATGCCGTGATCGGATCGCCGGTCGTACGCAGGCTGGCCGTGCTCATCTGCGCGCTCGGGTTGCTGGCTTCGACCGGGGCAGGCACACTCGCCGCGCCCGATTCCAAATCCGGAGTTTCCAATGAAGCAGCCTCCCAGGTGGGTGGCGGTCAGTACATCGCCGATTTCGCGCTCCAGTTCCAGGGGTATCCGTACGTCTGGGCAGGCAATGGCCCGGGCGGCTTCGATTGTTCGGGCTTCACGCAATACGTGCTGCTGAACACGATCGGGATCGACATCGGTCACGGGGTGGCCGAGCAGACGTATTCCGGGGCCTGGGTCAACTGGGGCGAGTGGCAGCCCGGTGACCTGGTGTACTTCGCCGGCACCTACCGGGCCGGGATTTCCCACACCGGGGTGTACATCGGCGACGGGCAGTTCATCCACGCCGAGAACGAGGGTACCGGGGTGGTGATTTCGAGTGTGTACTCGGACTACTACTCGGGTCACTACTACGGGGCCTACCGCCACTGGTAGTCAGATCAGACCAGCGGCAGGCACCACACATGACGAGCGCGTTCCTTTTGGGGCGCGCTCGTTGCGTTTTGGGCGCGCGGGGGCGCCATGAGGGACGGCAGGCTGCGGGGCGGACAACTGAATCGACCAGATCCGAATTGGCCAGACCTCATTCAGGATCGATTCAGGTCCGCCCGTACGGATGGTGCCATCCGCGAAGGGTGAGCGTACGAACGGCCCACGAGATGTGGGAGGCGGAGTTCGGAGCGGGCCGGACCCGACGACGGCGGCGAAGAATCCTGCAGGCGAGACAGGGACGGCCAACAGATTCGATCAAGCCGAGGGTGGGGAAAGATGCCATTGCGGATCGAATCAGGGCC
>JALZMD010000225.1 GCA_030858375.1 Chloroflexota bacterium | reverse complement strand
GGTGAACGCGCTCAATGGAATCATCTGGCCAGACACATTGACCATGTCGCCCGTGATGCCATCGACCTCACCGATCCGTTCGCCGCTGGCGTTGAAGACATGCGCGCCGATTGTGATCGTTATCTGTTGCCGGGACATGCGCTTTGCTTTCGCGGTGATCGCCGGTTGAAACGCAGTCGTGCAAGCGGTCGACACCTTTGCATTACCCGAAGGCATTACACCCGGTTATAGCATCTGCGTACGAAGCTATGGCTCCTTGACGTCATCAGGGGTTCCCCATACCTGGTAGGAAGCATGCCAGAACCTTGGTTGGGAGCAGTGATTCCTGTTCGTGTGTGGAGCGTTTTGCCTGGGGGCGTGTTCAAAACGGAACAGGCTGCATCTATCCAACCTGCCTATGGCGGATAATGGATTGCTTTTATGAGAATGAAGCCGTAAAAAGGAGTAACGAGCGTCGATAAACAGGGAATGGCGACTGCGAGCCGGCGTTGTATCGTGGGATGACTGGAAAATGGGAGACATGGCAATAATCGCCGGGCGATTTACGAGGTACAGCGCGTACCGGAGGCTGTCACGAGTCCTGCGTCCGGAACGGTACATCGGCAAAATCCTCCTGTTGACCTTTGTTGCCGCCCATGTCCCCTTGCTGGCGATCATTGTTTACACCGTCTTCGTCTCCGGATTGGACGCCACGACCACCATCACCCTGTTGGTTGTGGGGCTGATGGCGACGCTGGTCGGGGCCGGCATCGCGATGATTGGGCTTTGGGTACTGCTCACGCCGGTTGTCAGTGCTTCCGAAGCGCTCGAACGGTACCGCACCACAGGAGTCCGCGTTACGCTCCCCATCGATGTGCCGGACGAAGGCGGGCGCCTGCTCGCCAGTGTGCATGGGACGCTTGAAGGACTCGATTCCACGATCGCAAAACTCCAGGTACTGGCAACGCGCGATGAGCTCACCGGTGTGTACAATCGACGGGAAGGAACCCGGCGCCTGCTCGAACAGCTGGAAGCCAATCGACATGATGGGGGTGCGGTGACGATGATGCTGATCGATGCCGACAACCTGAAGTCGATCAATGACCAATGGGGGCACAGTGTGGGGGATTGCGCGTTGCAGCGGCTCTCGGACGTTATCGTCAACAGGGTTGGATCTCAGGGGTGGGTGTCTCGTTGGGGGGGTGACGAGTTTGTCGCAGTCGTCCAGGAGCGTGGGCAAGCGTTCCGGGCCGAGCGGTTGATCGAAGGCATGCTCGCGGATCTCGAACGAGACCCGTTGCGGATTGCTGGCGGCGACGAGATCCGGTTGCGATTAAGTGCCGGGATCGCGCGAAACGGTCCAGGCGACGATATGGAGAACCTGTTCAACCGGGCCGATCTGGCGCTCTATCGAACCAAGGGAATGCAGAAGCACGGGACTGACCACTTGGTTTCTCCTGGCAGCAGTGCCCAGGAATCGCCGTTTTCTTGAATCGCCGGAGCAAGCGTGCCGTGCCCGGTCGTCATTGTCATTCGCCAGAGATGGGTCCGGCACACGGGAACGGCAGGGATCGGCGTGAGGTAGGCAGGTGGCGCTCCTGATCTTCGGGGTCGTATGCAATGTGGTTGGCCTAATACTCGTGCTTGGAGCCGGTCATTTCCACATGCGTGAGCGAATTGCGCCCACCAGTGACGATGAGGAGCCACCCGAATTTAGGGGGTCGTGGTCGATCGCTGCCGGCGGATTTCTGATTATCATCGGCAGCGCCACGATGACCTACGAGCTTATCGACCATTTGCCCTGACCACGACGTTTCCCCGGTCGCCGCGCCGCGGCAGCGGGCCCGGCAGACGCCTGGTTCATCATGGCAAGCCAGGCGGTCAGTCTTGCTCGGGGCCTTTGCGTCGAAGGGCTTCGGTATAGACGTCGATCTGGGTGAGCATGTGCAGGGTTCCCACCAACACGAGGTCGTCCATCGCGAATGCCGGAGCGATTGCTTGTGAAATCTCGTCACACGTTGGCCGCGCGCGTGGGTGCCCGGAAACCGTCAGGGCAAAGCCAATTGCCCGGACGATCTCATGATGCAAGTCGTACGTTCGAGATTCAGCTGTGTCGTTCAAGGTACGCACCAGTATCTGGGCCACGATCATCTCCATGCGTCAGGAAAGTGATCGCCTGACAGGGGGTTCCATGACCATAGTTTACAGGATGCGACCCATTCTTCCTAGTATTGTCACCAGAGAACAGTACTTTCGGTCTATACGGATGATCTCACGTGGGTCGGAATGGGGCGAGGCATGCCCGGCGAGGTGCCGGAGTAGCCATTCGATGGGCCCGTGCCGTGTACCGGTTGTAAACGTGTGCTGTTTGTCCCGTCACCCTCAACCCGGGCGCAGTGGTTGCTGACCGCGCTCCGCCTCGACCGATGGGAGTGAAATCCACGTCTGGGACGGGTGGATCGATGAACCCAGCGACGGGACGGGGAGTGTTCCCCGCCCCGTTTCGTGTGTCCTTTTCGCCGTTGCGTGGTGGCGACTACTCGGCGTTGCGGTTCCAGTTGGCGATGTTCCAGTAGTCGAATTCGTACGGGCTCGACGCCAGGTTCTCCACATTCAGGGTCCGGGCGGCGGCCACCTTGGACCCGATCCGGACCAGCGGCAGTACGGCGGCGTCGTTGAACAGGAGGTCGTTCATGCTGATGAACAACTCGTTCTGGGAGTCCGGGTCGCTCTCGGTCTGCGCGGACTCGTAGAGCGCATCGTACTCAGGGTTGTTGTAGCGCTGGAAGTTGCGGCCGGTCCAGGCGTTCGAGGCCTGCGCAATATTCTCGCCATCGGGGCCGGCGTACCAGCGGATCATGTAGGCGACTGGCGGCGGCGCCCCGATGCTGGAGGTGAACATGTTGAGGTCGTTGTAGAAGTGGGTGTTGTTCTGGTCGTTGCCTTCGGCGCTGTCGAAAAAGACGCCGGAATCGACCTGCTTGAGCTCGACCTTGAACCCAATGACTTCGAGATTGGACTTGGCCACGGCCTGGATCTTCTGGCGCAGCTGGCTGACGGTGGTCATGAAGTCGATCGAAAGCTCAACGCCATCCTTCTTGCGGACATCGCCATCCATGACCCAGCCGGTCTCGTCGAGCAGGGCTCCGGCCGCTTCCGGATCGTAGACCACCTCGTTGTTGGGCGATTCCATGCCCTCGATCCCGGAGATGATGTTGACCACCGGCGGTTCCTGATCGCCGCCGAAGAAGAAGGAGTCGGCGATTTGCTGGCGGTTGATGCCCAGGTTCATGGCCTGGCGCACGGCCAGGTCGGAGAAGATGGGGTGGGGTGTATTCATTTCCGACCGCTGGCCATCGACTTCGGCGCGTGGGTCCGAGAAGTTGATGTTGATCCGCTCGATGCTGATGTCGGGGTTTACAAGCAACACACCCGGGCTGTCATCGCTTTCGAAGCTGGAGGCGATCTCCGGCTCGATCGCGATGTTCCAGCCGAAGTCGTACTCTCCCGTCTGGATCACGGCGCGGGCGGCCGAGGCGGCGTCCCCACCACCCTTAAGCAACACGCGCTCGAAGTATGGCTTGTTCGGCTCGCGGTAGTTCTCGTTGACGACGTAGATGGCCTGGTCATTCACGTTGAAGCTCTCGACCTTGTACGGGCCGGTGCCGATAGGGTTGGACTTGAAGGCGTCGTTGACTTCCTGACCGCCGCCTTCCATGATGTGGCGCGGATAGATCACGCTGGCCCCGGCCCCGGTGAATCCGTCGCTCCAGGTCGGGTTGGGCTGGCTGTAGGTAATGGTGACGGTAAGATCGTCGATGGCCTCATAGGAGTCGATCGACTCGTACAAACCGATGGAGACGGCGTTGTTGGCGGTGTCGCGGATCCAGTCCAGGGTAAAGACGACATCGCTGGCGGTGAAGGGCTCGCCATCGCTCCAGACGATGCCTTCCTTGAGGCTGAAAGTAACGCTGGTGAAGTCTTCGGCGAGCTGGCCGTTCTCAACCGTTGGCACCTGGGTGATGAGGACCGGGATGAGCCCGGCATCGGGGCCGCGGAACATGAGCGGTTCGGACACCAGGGAAGCGCCGAGGCCATCCTTGTCGCCGGTTGCCTGGTGGGCGCTGAGGTGGCTGGGCGCCTGCCATTGGAGGATACGGAGTTCACCGCCAGAGCCGCGTTCCTGGTTCTCGGTGTTGACGGCGGGAGCGGTGGATCCTTCTGCGTTACCGGCGGCGGGCGAGCCCTCTTGGGCGGTGGCAGTGGTTCCGGCGATATGCAGCGCCAGGCCAGCGCTCATGCCGAGGGCGGTGGCGCGCTCGATGAACTGGCGGCGGCTCAGGTTGCCACCCTTGAAGGCAGTGAAAAGGTCGCGAAATGGTCCCGAAGTTCCTTGATTGCTCATGAACAGTTGCTCCCTTGATTGTAGTGACCGGAGTGGACGTGAGGACCGTGTGCCCCGTTGCTTCCCCGGACGTGACGTTGCATCCCGGCGCGCCTGAACCAGCGCGATGGGACAGTGACCATTCTACGG
This sequence comes from Chloroflexota bacterium, assembly GCA_030858375.1. Taxonomy (GTDB): domain Bacteria; phylum Chloroflexota; class Chloroflexia; order Thermomicrobiales; family UBA6265; genus JACCYX01. The sequence continues at coordinate 2,307 of JALZMD010000225.1, read as the reverse complement.
CCAATGTCCAGCAAACACAGGTTGACGAACGCAGACGATTGCCCGTGGGTCGACGGCACCTCGGCAATATGTGTCAATGACGAATAATTGACTTTGGCAAGACCGTGAATATCATGTGAGATGGGTCCTGAACTGCCGAATAACGCGGCGATTCCCCCTGGCGCGTGCACTTCACGTCCCAGGAGCCCACCCATGGCCCTCCCTGCTGCTTGTTGGCATCGCCTGATGACGCCGCCCTTGCCAGCGTGGTGCGCCCCGCATTCATTTGAGCAATGGTTGTGCGTCGAGTATCCAACGTGATCGTTTGCGGTCCAGGGAGGTGCGAGTCTCACACACTTGTCTTCCTTCATGGTCTTCATCTGCCCAGCCGATCATTTCGCTTTGCTCAGAGAAGAAGGTGTACACATGAGTGGACAATTCGAGATTCCTCCTCCGGAGCGGCTCGAACCGCGTCCGGAATTTCCGCCGATCACGAATCCCCCGCTCGTCGACCAGGAACCGGTCGATTGGCCAGAACCGGAGGGGTTCGACTTCGTCGGCTCCGATCTCCTTGATGAACTGGTATCACAAAACGACATCGAAGGTGCCCGCAAGATCGTCTTTTGTGATCCTCGGGTGAATGACGTGCTTGGGGGTGGGTCCCGAATCGGGAACGACCCGTCAATCATCGAACCCAAGGAGCCTGACGAGTCTCACTTGCTCGTCTTCCATCTCTATAGCTGCGATTCGTCCAACAGCATCGAGGTCACTTTCGATGCCGGCACAATGGACATCGTTGGCGTTGAGATGGCTTCCGTCCAACCGCCCCTGACGCGCGATGAACTGGATACAGCCATCGACCTGGCCAGGCAAGAACTGGGCCTGAACTTCGGTCTTGACCTGGTGGGGCGAGCGATGGGGATCACTGTCGACGATCCTTCGGAGCCGCTGTTCGGTCGTCGACTTGCCGACGTACGCATCGGGAATCCGGAGAATCGGCTGCCTCGCCACTATGCCATGGTCGATCTGTGTGAAGGCCGCGTCCTTGACGCTGGCGACGTCAGATAGGGGAGGTATGTCATGGCATCATCCGGATCCATTACCTGGCCTAGTGCCACTGAGCCGATCTGGCGGCTGAACTGGCGACTCTCCAGCGACCCCGAAGGCGTGGTCATCTCCCATGCATTCTTCAGGGACCAGCGTGTCTTCTGGAAAGCGAGCACCCCTTCACTCCGGGTGCAGTACGACGTGCAATGCGGGCCGTACAAGGATCCGCTGGACGACTACGTCGCACAACCATCATCCCGCTGCGAGTCCGAGGTTTGTGCCTATTCCTATGTGCATAACGGTTTGCGGGCGCTGGCGATCGAATCCTATATGGAGATCGGGTGGTACCGGCTGACGCACCGCTGGGTCTTCTGGGAAGACGGCAGAATCATGCCTCGGCTGTATAGCGCCGGGCTGCAGTGCGATGGTAACCACCGGCATCATGCGTACTGGCGATTCGATTTCGACATGAGCGGCTGGCCCGATGATGCGGCGTTCGAGTTCAACAACAACGCCGGGAATAGTGGCTGGGGACCGGGCTGGAGCCTGATTGCCACGGAGGAGTCGCGGATCAAGGACCCGAATACGGCACGCAGTTGGGCAGTGCTGGACAAGCCGTCGGAGCGGGGATATCACATCCTGCCCGGCCACCACGACGGATTCGCCGATGATTTCTCGCGGCGTGATGTCTGGGCGGTGCGATATCGCGGCGCGGAAGATTGGCGTGGTAACCAGGGGAGCGCCAGCGACGACATGCTGAACAACGATCTCACTGGGGAATCACTTGATGGAGAGGATGTCGTATTTTGGTACTGTGGGCACCTCTTTCACGAGCATGCCCACGGCGGTGATGAGTGGCATCATGTTGGCCCAGATCTCGTGCCGTTTGGCAACTGGTAGCCAACTGAAGGCTGAAGGAAAAAGGAGGTCAGTTCCGGACCTCCGTTCTTGGCTCCGGACGGGGAGGGGCATTTCCCGCACGTCACGATCGTCTGCTCCCAGGCGCACGGTCAGATCATGAACGGAACCGGGCTGGACATCGTCGTCCAGCCCGGTTCCGTTCAGTGTTGAATCGTTGCCTGGAGGCTACGCCTTGACGGCGACGGCCTGATCCTGCGTCCTCGTTGCATTACGACGGGCAGCCAGGGCAGCCGCGCCCAGGCCAAGTGCGCCCAGTGCCGCGAACGTGCCCATGCCCGGCCCGTCTGTACCAGCACCAGGCCCGGCGCCCGTGTCCGGCATGCCGGAGACAATGAGCGGACCGGCCGCGGCGAGCACTTC
>JALZMD010000220.1 GCA_030858375.1 Chloroflexota bacterium | reverse complement strand
TTCGCCATTGGCTCTGGAGCGCATCGATCATTCGAGGTATACAGCGGGCAGGATTCGTGACGATCGATCTTTTGGTACAAACCGGGAATGAGTCAGACCGGTCGGTTTGGGTCGGCGGATTGCCTACTCTCGCTGACGTTTTTCGGGCCCGATCCGTGATCCGGAAACACTTCGCGCCGACACCCCTGGTTCGGTCCGACGCCCTCTCGGAGCGTGTGGGCTGCGAGGTACTGGTCAAGTGTGAAAACATCCTGCCAACGGGCGCCTTCAAGGTTCGTGGCGGCCTCTTCTACATGAGTCAGCTCGACGATGCCCAGCGAGCACGCGGTGTCGTTGGGGCATCGACCGGCAATCATGGCCAATCGCTCGCCTACGCCGCTCGCGTCTACGGATCGAAGGCGACAGTCTTCGTCCCCGAGAACGCCAATGCGTTGAAGGTAGCCGCCATGCAGCGGCTCGGTGCCAACGTCGTCCACTTTGGTCGCGATTTCGACGATTGCCTGCTTGAATCGAAGGCGTATGCGGAACGGAACGATTCGATCTTTATCCATTCCGCGAATGAACCGCTCCTGGTCGCCGGTGTCGCGACACATACGCTGGAAATCATGGAAGAAGAACCCGACGTCGATGCGGTGTTTGTCGCGATCGGCGGGGGCAGCGGTCTCTGTGGCGCCTGCCTCGCCGGGAAAGCGATCAAGCCTGGCCTGGGGGTCATTGGTGTTCAGTCGATCGGCGCCCCGGCGGTGTACGAAGCGTGGACCTCGCGGTCGCTGGTGCGAAAGGATTCATGCGATACCTTCGCCGAAGGCATCGCGACCCGGGAGGCGTTTGCGATGCCGGCCCAGTTGCTTTGGGATACGGTCGACGAAATCATGCTGGTTTCGGATGCCGATCTCCGGCGTTCGATGCTGACCTTGTTGGAAACGACACATGTGCTGGCCGAGGGAGCCGGCGCGGCTGGGTTGGCGGGTCTTTATGAACGACGAGCGGCGTATGTGGGGAAGAAGGTAGCCGTTATCGTTTCCGGTGGCAACCTGACGCTTGACGGGCTGGCTGATGCAATGGATAAGGAGCGTGCGTGGTGAGTAGCTGGATGGAAAAACTCGCGGGCAAGGGCCGGCGGGGTGGCAACGCGGTACTGGTTCAAATTTCGCGGGAAGTGGTCGGCCGACGCCGCTCGATCGCCGGCGCCGTGAGCGAGGTACGGCATCCTGCCGTGCTCGACGCCCTTTCGGATGATGACTTCAAGGTGCTCGACCAGATGGTCGACGAGCGTATTGCGTCCGATCGCGAATTCGCCACCGTGCTTTCACGCCTGACCCATGCCGCGGCCCACGCCAAGGGCTTCGACCGCCAAACCGTCGACGCCGCACTTCGACTCGACACACTGCTCCCGGCCGAGGATCCAGGGCGGGAGCGAGAAAAATTGCTCCGAGACGCGTATCGGGCCGCCCAACGAGCCGGGTACGTGCAAGGTGGCCGCAAGGCGCTCGCCCGGCTCGGCCAGCGGGCTGTCGCCGCAGGTGATGGTGAGCGCGCGCGCGTGCTCCTGCAGCAGCAGGTCGATTTGGGTCCGGAGCAGATGGATACCGAGGACGAGGTCGACTCCGCCATCCTGCTCGGAGACATCCTGCGGCGCGACGGGGATGGCCAGGGGGCGATGGACCTGTTCGAGCGGTCGGTCCGCTCCAGCGAGCGCTTCGGCTACCTTCAGGGGATAGCGGAAGCATCGGTGAGGGTCATCGACATCCGCCGGGCGACGCTTGATCCGCAGTCGCTGGCTGACCTGCAATGGAAAGCGCTCGATGCCGCTCGCCAGTCTGGAGACAGCGCCATCCAGAGCCGCCTGATCGCAAACTATGCGGAAACCCTCGTGCAATTGGGCCGTTTGGATGAGGCAGCCGAGCATCTTGAATCGGGTCTCGCGATCTCCCGTGACATTGGTGATCTCTCGCTGGAAAACTACTGCCTCGAAGCACTTTCCTCCGTCGAGCGCGAGCTAGGGCGAATGCAGGAGGTAGTGGATCACGAAGCGGAACTGGTCGCTGTCGACGAGCGGCGCGGCCTTCAGCCCGCGGCAGCGCACGACGCTGTGCAACACGGAGCGACACTCCTGTCCTTGGGAAGACTCGATGCAGCCCGCTCCGTCTACCAGCACGCGGTTGAGCTTGCCCGCTCGGTTGGCGACGAACTGATCGAGCAGCGCGCCTATGGGGGGCTCGGGGTTACCTACTCGCAGTCCAACTTGCCGGTCGAAGCTCTGAATCACTTAATGTTGGCGCTCGACCTTGCCCGTGCCAATAACGACGCGGCGCACGAGGCGCAATGGTTGGCGAGCATTGGCGAGGCACTCTGGAAATTCGACCAGCCGGAGGATGCCGTCAAGGCGATCCAGCAGGCGAT
>JALZMD010000205.1 GCA_030858375.1 Chloroflexota bacterium | reverse complement strand
CCAACCCTGGACGGACACCCCTGGCCCGCGGTTGGTCCCCTTGTCATTTCGATTTTGCGAGGAATCTTATGACTTCGCAGTTGCGTCATTCCGAAGATTCCTCGTTCCTCGGCATGACAAGCTGTGTAGGAGGTGCACCGGATGACGTGGCTACGTTTCGTTCGAAGCGGACACCAGGTCGTCAAGCTGCACTTCAGTCAGGGCGCCCATGATCACGAGTTTGCGCAACGGCGTATCGGCCAGGAACATCATCATCATCTCGCTCGGTTCGCCTCCACCAAACCGCTGGGCCATCCCGTCGAGGATCGGTTGCAACAGCTCGCGGGCAACCGGGTGATCCAGCGCTTGCGAGAAGGGCGTCCCGCGATCGATCACGACCGGAACCTGGTGTGTCGATTCGAGCGTCACCCGGGCGCCAAGCCGGATATCCGCCGATGACGCACCAATCGAAATCTCATACTCACCGGGATCCATCACCCAGGTATCGGCCACGACGTCATAAAATGCGAAGTCTCGCCAGCCCAGCGAAAACTGCAGGGTCTTGTCCTCACCTGGTTGGAGCGCCACCTTTGCGAACGTCTTGAGTTCCCGATTCGGACGGGGCACTCGCGATGCACATTCGCCAACGTAGACCTGCACGACTTCTTTGCCAAACACGTCTCCGGTGTTCTCGACCATCACCGTTATCTCGACATTGCCTCCCTCACCAAAAGCGGCAGCATCGACAGTCAGGCCCTCGTAAGCAAAGGTTGTGTAGGAGAGGCCATACCCGAAGGGAATGAGCGGAGCGATCTTGCGCGCCTCATACCAGCGGTGCCCGGTAAAGACGCCTTCGGTAAACCTGACCGTGCCATCTCCAGCGGTCGGGAAATCCAGGTAGGAGGGAGTGTCTTCCAGACGAACCGGGAACGTCTCCGACAGCTTGCCCGAAGGATTAACAATCCCGGTCAATACATCGACGATGGCCCCGCCGCTGGCCTGCCCACCCAGCCAGGCCTCGACCACGGCCGGGACGTCGTTCAGCCATGGAAGCGCCACAGCCGAGCCATTGATGAGCACGATTGCGGTGTTCGGCTGGACCTCCAGTACGGCGTGCACGAGATCGTTGTGTGAATTCGGCAGGTCGATGTGGCTTCGATCGCGCCCCTCGGTTTCCATCGATGCTGGCAAGCCGACGACGACAATCGCAACATCGGCGCTGGCGGCGAGATCGCGGGCTTCTGCCAAGCGGACTGCATCTTCGCCGCCATCGGGACCATACCCCGGCGCGTAAACGAGGCTTGCAGTCCCGGCTACCTGTTCGAGTTGATCCATCACCGAATCGACCCTGGTCGGCACGACCTCGGAACTGCCGGCACCCTGGAAGCGCGGTTCACGGGCAAAGCCGCCGATCACCGCGACGGAATCCATTGCCTTGCGATCCAACGGCAACAGGTTGGTCTCGTTCTTCAGCAGCACGATGCTCTCGGCTGAGGCGCGGCGGGCCAGCCGATGATGGGCGTCCTTGTCCAGCACGGTCACGGATTGGACCGACGCCTCGGCCAGGAGGACGATGCCGAGCACGTCCTCGACCACTGCATCCAGGCGCGACTCCTCCAGCACACCATCCCGCACCGCCGCGATCACGGCTGGTACCGATGGACCTCCCGGCATCTGGAGATCGAGCCCGGCGTCGATCCCAGCCGGCCGGTCGTTGACCGCCATCCAGTCCGACATCATGAACCCCTGATGGCCCCATTCGTCGCGCAGGATGGTGGTCAACAGCGTCCGGTGTTCGGCGCAAAACTCGCCGTTGAGCCGGTTGTAGGCGCACATCAGGGTCCACGGCTGGGCCTTGTGCACCGCGATCTCGAACGCCCTCAGGTAGACCTCGCGCAGGGTCCGCTCGTCGACGATCGAATCAACGTACATGCGCCCTGTTTCCTGCTCGTTGGCGGCGAAGTGCTTGAGCGACGCCCCCACACCCTGGCTCTGAATCCCCTCAATGAAGGCGGCGGCCATCTCCCCGGAAAGGACCGGATCTTCGGACATGTACTCGAAGTTGCGCCCGGCAAGCGGCGAACGCTTGAGATTCACGCCCGGCCCGAGCACAATCTGCACGCCCTGGACCTGCGCCTCGATCCCGATCGCCGACCCAACCTCGCGGGCCAGGTCGATATCCCACGATGATGCAAGCGCGGAGGCTGTCGGGAAACAGGTGGCGGGCAGGCTGTCGCCGATCCCGGGAGCCTGTGGGGATGGTGACTTCCTCACCCCGGTTGGCCCGTCGGCGAGCCAGATCGATGGGATGCCCAGACGCTCGACGGGCTGGGTCGTCCAGAAGTCCCGGCCGACCGTCAGCGCTGCCTTCTCCTCCAGCGTCATCCGGGTCACCAGTTCCCGAACCCTCGCCTGGATCTCGTCAGGGATGAGTTGCCTGGTCATGCCTGGCTCCTTGTTGATGCTGGTCCGGAGTCGATTCGATTCCAGACTCAGGTCGCGCTGTTGCGTTCGGTCGCCAAATCGCAAGCGTTGAGAGGCTCATGGTACCCGACGCGTCACTTCATGGACGGGCGCTTGTGGGGTACGCTGATTGGAGTTCAAGACACCAGCGCTCACTGACGGGAGGATGAAAATGGCAACAGGCATCGATCACATCGTCATCGCGGTCAACGACCTCGACCAGGCGGTTGCGGATTACACCGCCGCCGGATTCACGGTGACTCCAGGCGGCCAGCACGCCAATGGAGAAACCCACAACGCCCTGATCGCGTTCGCCGACGGCACGTATTTCGAGATCATCGCCTGGAGGAACCCTGCCGGGGCCGGCGACAACACATGGTGGCGCCGCTTGCAGGCTGGCGAAGGGTTCGTTGACTATGCCCTGCGCGTCGCCGACCTCGACGTGGAGATCGCTCGCCTGCGCGACGTGGGTCTCGATGTCCCTGATTCAACCCCAGGGGGCAGGATGCGGCCGGATGGCCAGTCGGTCGAATGGCAAACCGTGCGCCTCGACCCGGAGCGGCACCCGTCGTTGCCGTTCTACTGCCACTCCACCAACGACATTACCCTGCGCGTGCCCGGCGGAGACGCATCGATCCATGCCAACGGCGTCACCGGGGTGGGCACGGTCTTTATTGGGGTCGCCGATCTCGAACAGGCCGCCGCCGACTACCGGATCGTGGCTGGAATTGCCTTTAACCCGACGCACGCACAGCCAAAAGCGAATACCTGGCAGCAATTCCGGGTTGGCACCTACACCATCACCCTTATCGAACCGGAAGATGCAGACTCTGAGCTCGCCCGCTCGATCGCAACGCGCGGTGAGGTGCCGATCGAAGTCACTCTCAGGTCGACGAACGAGCAAGGCTCCGCCATAGATCACCAGCTCACGCATGGGGCCAAGCTCGCGATACTTGAAGTCGAGCACACGATCGAGGTACCAGAGTGGGAATAGCGGGACGTCGCACTGTAACCAGGACCAGGTCGCGAACAGCCAGGCAACGGGCCGGGCGACAATCGTCCGGCCCAATCGCTCCCCAACTGCTGGATCCACCCAGATAATCTCCGTACCATCTCTCGAATGCGTGGGCCGCGAATCGCATGCCTTTACAGGAGATACAACCAATGGTTCGGATTCGGGTCGGCGTTATCGGGCTTGGGGAGGTAGGGCAGATCATCCATCTGCCGATCCTGGAAACTCTGTCGGATCGATATGACATAACGGCCATTTGCGATGTTTCACCGACCTTGCTGGCGGCGATGGGGGAGCGCTACCGCATTCCGGACGACGCCCGGCACCTCGACTACAGGGAATTGGTCAATCGAAACGATGTCGACGTCGTGTTCGTGATCAATAGCACCGAGTATCACGCCGAATGTGCGATCGCCGCCGTCGAGGCCGGCAAGCACGTGCTCATCGAGAAACCGATCTGCCTCACACTTGCCGAAGCGGAAGCCATCATCCGGGCCCGGGACGTTGCCGAAGTCCAGGTCATGGTCGGCTACATGCGACGCTTTGCACCGGCATTTCTCGACGCGGTCGAACATGTCGAATCGCTCGACACGATCCGGTACGTACGGGTTCGCGACATCATCGGCCACAACCGCCTGATGATCGACCAGTCGAGCGTCGTGATCTATCCGCAGGACATTCCCGACGACCTCAAGCGGGACCGCCAGGACCGGAACGGCCAGACGACGCGCGACGCGATCGGCGATGTTCCACCGGCGCTCGCACGAGCTTACGGACTGTTGGCCGGGCTCAGCAGTCACGACCTTTCGGCGATGCGCGAGCTCCTGGGAGGGCCACCGAAGCGTGTTATCTCGGCTGCCCAATGGCATGACGGCAAGTTCCTGACGGTGCTGATGGACTATGGCGATTTCGCGGCCTATCTCGAAACCGGGGCCGATGGCCAGCGCCGGTTCGATGCCCACATCGAGGTCTACGGCGAGGACCGGTCAATCCGGGTGCAGTACGACAC
>JALZMD010000193.1 GCA_030858375.1 Chloroflexota bacterium | reverse complement strand
AATTCCTTCCAGACATTGGCCACGATCAGGGCTGGCATCGCCCAGGTCGTGGAATCGAGGAAGACGATCTGGTCGTCGATCCAGCCCCAACGCAGCAGCATTCCGCTAAACAGCCCGTAATCGCTGTGAAACAGCCAGCGCCAAACATACGCGGCGGCGACCAGGCTAATCACCCAGGGGATGAGCAGGATACCGCGGACGATGCCCCGTCCAATGAACTCCCGATGAATCACCAGTGCCGAACCGAAGCCAAAGACGAAGGCGAAGAAGGTCGAGAATATCGTCCAGACGAATGTGTTCTGGGTAATGTTCCAGAATCGATCGCTTCTCAGCAATGTTGTGTAGTTGTTGATGCCGTCGTAGGCCCTGCTCCCGGTCGACGGCTGGTCCAGAAAGAATCCCAGATAGATGGTGTAGACGAGCGGGTAACCAATAACCACCGCCATCACCAGCACGGCGGGCATGATATAGAGGTAATCGGCCCAATGCTTGCGCATCCGGCCCAAGACCGATCGTGGCTCCCGGCTCCGATGTTTGCGCGGCGTTGCGCCTGAGGTAGCAGTTGCGGGTTCCGGATGGGACACGGATTTCACCGTGCTCATGCAGGGTCCTCGTTTCCAGAGAACCCGAGCCCCGGTGGTGACCGAAGCTCGGGTGTCTCACGTTGCTCTCTTCAGAGCCGGGCGAGCCGGCTAGTAGCCGCCGCCCAGCAAGGCGCTGATTTCCTCGGCGGCGTTGTCGGCTGCTTCCTGCACCGTCATCGTCTCGGTGAGGGCATTTTGCAACATGTTCGGCACGATTTCGTTCATGATCTGGTTGGCTTCCGGGATCACCGGGAACGGAATGCCGAACGGCAGCATCGAGGTTGTCACATCGAGGAAGGGAATATTCTGGAGCCGCTCCTCATTCCACGTCGTCTTGAACCCATCGAGGTTCCCCGGATTGGATCCGAGCCAGGCGTTCTTGGTCGACCATTCTGGGTAAGTATTGAACGCCATGAGCGCCTGTGCCGCAGCGACGTCGACCGGTCCGCCGTGCGCATCATCGGTGAACATGTGGATGTTCGAGCCGCCGAACACGACCGCCCGGCGCACGGGCCCCTCGGGAATCAAGCCATAGGCCATGTTGGCGACCACCTGATCGGCAAACTCCTTGTCAGCGCCGGTGGCATTGGCGGCCTTGTCGCGCATGGATGCGTATTCCGACGGGTGGCTGATGACCATCGCGACTTCGCCGGCGATGAAGAGATCGCCGTTCTCCGTCTGCGTGTTGGTGAGGGCCGAGGCCGGCACCGACTTGTCTCGGACATACATGTCGTGAGCCAATTGGAGGGCGGCAACGCCGCCTTCGTTGTTAATCATCACCTTTTGGTACGTCGGATTCTCTTCCGCCTCGTCGAGGGCTCCACTGCCGTAGGCCCAGAGCATCGGCATGAACCGGAATGGCGTGTTGCCGGCATTGACGCGGGCCACCATGCCGAATCCGGCCTTGCCGGTTGCATCCTTGATCGCCTTGGAGTAAGCAACCACGTCTTCCCACGTTTCGGGCGCATTCTCCGGATCAAGACCGGCCGTTTCGAACGTGGCCTTGTTCCAGATGAAGGCCATCGTCTCGTTGTTGGTCGGGATGCCCCAGTACTTGTCGTCATACGTAACCGACTTGAGCGCCCCTGGCCAGAACTGCTCGGCCGTGAGGCCGTAGTCCTCGAATTTGATCTCCTGCAGCTGACCCCGAGCCGCGAACTCCGATCCCCACAGGATTGGCATCTTGCAGACGGCTGGCGCCGCACTGCCGGTGGCGGCCGTCCGCACCTTGTCGAGCAGATCGTTGTAGCCGATATTCTGCTGGTTCTCACCCTGGGTCAACACAATGCCGGGATAGGTTTCGGCCCAGGACGCCCACAGCTCGTCGTGCATCTGGTGATCGAGCTCGGGTGATGCCTCAGTCGGTCCGACGTACCAGTACGAAGTCTCCCCTTCGTAATCGAGCGGCGTGATCTCGGCGACCGCGGCCTTGGTGTCGACCTCCAGCGTGCCGGCAATGTCGCGAATGTATTCGGCGGTCCACTTGTCGGGATCGACGCCAGTTTTGTCCGATGCGTCCTGAGCAAGCGATGCCTGGGACCCCAGGGCTACCGCGCCCAATGCACCGGCCCCGGTTGCCAACACCTTGCGGCGATTGAGCGGAATGTTCAACAGTTTCGTGACCGGATCGATAGACATTCGATGTGACTCCTTGGGATACATGAATCGTGATGCAGGTAGGACCCATCCGAGTAGCTCTGCCCTCACCCCAAGCGGGGTCGGGTTACGGTGGCGCCGACGAACTCCACAGCGGTGGAGGGAACACCTCGGCAAGGCACGGATCGCGGAACAGGTTGTGACGTTACTTGCGGTATCTCAACATGGCCGTTAACGTGTGTCAACTATGTGAACATATGCACAAAATGGAGCGTGGGCAAACGGACGGCAGCGGCAGGCAGGGCAACCCCACAGAGGAGAATACGCTATGAAGATCGCCCGTGTCGAAACCTTCACCCACTGGATAGACTGGTGCAACTGGCTGTTCGTCAAGGTGACGACGGATAACGGCCTGTATGGTTGGGGGGAGGGGTCACTGCACGGCTCGATCCCGGCGGTAGAGGCCGCCATCCATGAACTCGGCGAGTCGCTGGTCGGTAAGGACCCCTCCGGTGTCGAACGGCATTGGCACGCGATGTACAACGCCTGGCGCTGGCGCGGAGGCCCCGTGTTGACGACCGCGATCGGTGCGATTGACATCGCCCTGTGGGACCTCGAAGGCAAGCGCCTGGGCGTGCCGGTCTTCCGCTTGCTCGGTGGGCCATATCGTGACCGGCTCCCGGTCTACGCCAGCCACTGGCTGGCCGGGGCTACCACGCCGGATGAGGCATACGCCGGCGCCCGCGAAGCCGTGGCCCGGGGGTTTCGCGGCTTCAAGTGGACCGCCTTCGATGCCCAGGCATTGCGAGACAACGAGGCCCATGAGATCGCGGGCAAGGCGGAGATGATGGCGGCGGCGCGGGAAGGTGCCGGTCCCGACATCGAGATCTACGTCGAATGCGCCGAACGACTGTCACCACGCACGGCGGAGATTGCCGCCCACGCCTTCGCCCCGTTCCGGCCCGGCTGGTTCGAAGAACCAATCCCGTTCGAGAATCACGCGGCGATGGTCAAGCTCCGGCAACAAATGCCAGTGCCGATCGCCACGGGCGAACGACTCCTCACGCGCTGGGACTACGATGAGTTGCTGCGAGGCGGCGGCTGTGATGTCGCGCAGCCCGACGTCATGCACTGCGCTGGCCTCACCGAGGTGAAGCGCATCGCCGCACTGGCCGATCTGCATTACATCCCGATTGCGCCGCACAATCCGGGTGGACCGATCTGCACACTGGCGTCGATGCACTTGGCGGCGGCGATCCCGAACTTTCTGGTGCTCGAGCAAATGGAAGGGGAGCGGGCACTTCGGGACGAGTTGTGCACCGCACCGGTCCGGTTCGTGGATGGACATTTCGAACTCCCGACCGGACCCGGTCTCGGCACCGACCTCAGGCTCGACGTGCTCGAAGGTAGGAACTTCCGCCCGCAGCCCGTCTCCGGCTCATCAGAATCCACCTGGCGTTGATTTGTGGTCATTCCGTACGGAGCGCCAGCGACGGAAGGAATCTCCCGAGGAGGCCGTCAGGCCGTCGAGGTCGAGTGGCATCCGGCTTGGGCCGCTACGGAGTATCCAGCGGGGCCGAGATACTTCTGGTCGGCTACACCTCCCGACGGAATGACAATTAAGCGCTTCGCGCAGGGTTCCCTCGCAAACTCGGAGTGACAAAAAGCGGGCAGGCGCCTCGGGACGAAGGTCAGTGAACGCGCGTGACGAAACGGTTTCTTCTCATGTCACTATAGCTCGCCTATGCCACCTGCGTGCCCGTCTTGTGAGCCTGACCGAGATGATCGGCGGAATCCTCGGCGATGTCTGCGAGCTGGTCACGGAACCAGACCGACACATCGTCACGCTCGACTGAACGACGCAACCGCTGGGCCCGGCGTTGCCGTTCCTGGATTGGCATCGTCAGCGCCTGGTAGATTGCCTCGGCGGTGCCCTCGACATCGGCCGGGGAAACCATCAGGGCCTCGCTTCCAAGCTGCATCGCCGCCCCGGCACCTTCCGAGAGGACGATCACACCGCTGCGCTCGTTGATGAGCGCGCCTTCCTTGGCCACGAGATTCATGCCATCAATAATCGAGTTGACCAGCAGCACGTCGTACCACTTCATCGCCGCCAACACCCGCGGGTAGCTCTCGCCCATGATGATTTGCACTGGTTGCCAGCCGGTTTCGACGTTGGCGTACTTGGCATTGATGCGCCCGACCGTGGCGCTCATGTCATCGAGGTAGTCGCGATATTCCGCCACGTCCATGCGTGAGGGCTGAGTGACGGCGATGAAGTTGACCCGGTTCTGGAACTCGGGATGGGCCTCGAGAAAGCGGTCGAAAGCGTGAAAGCCGCGGATGATGTTCTTGCTCGGCTCGGCCCGGTCAACCCGCAGGATCGTGAACTCGTTCCAATGCGTCGGCAGGTAGCGTTCGTAGGCGCGCGCTTCCTGGCTGTAGGCGGTGCGCCGTACGGCCTCGGCATCGATCGAGATCGGATAGCTGCGGACCTTGATCGTTCGCCCTCGCCACTGGATGCACTTGTTGGCATAGTCGATCGAACAGTCTTGGACGTACGCTTCGCAGGTATACATAAAGCTACGAGCGTGGTCGGGAATCTGGAAGCCGACGATATCGCACCCTAGCAGCCCCTCGCAGATCGACTGGCGCATCTCCTTGGGGAGCAACCGCCAGTAGTCTGGATCTGGCCAGGGGATATGGATGAAGTGCTGGATGATGGCGTTGGGGCGCTTCTCGCGGATCATGCCGCCGACCAGGTAAAGCTGGTAATCCTGAAGCATGATCACCGGTTCACGGTCAAACTGTTCGCAGGCCACAATGATTTCGTCCGCGAACATCTGGTTGACACAGACATAGCCCTCGCGCCAGGCGGTCCAGGTTTCGTGAGTGATATCGGGCGAGCGAGGCGTGTCCCACAGGTAGTGCTGCAGGAACCAGAGGAGGGGGTTGCTGATTACGTTGTAGTAGTCGTGGTAGGACTCTTCGGTTGGCACAACGAACCGCAACTTGAATTGTGAATCGGTTTCATCCGGCGTGATCAGCTTTTCACCAGCCGCATCGGCCTGGCGCGCCCGTTCCCGGTCGCCCTCGGTCATTGCCGCCGCGATCCAGGTTGCCTGGTGGCCCTGCAACACGGCACTGACGGCCGTGACAAGTCCGCCGCTCCCCTGGCGTGCCGAAAAATGCCCGTCCGGATGCTGGGTAAAGGATACTGGTCCGCGGTTCGAGGCGACGATGAGTTGCCGGTCTTTCAGGATCGAATCCACCAGCACCTGCTTGGCCTCGGTCTCCTGATGATCGATATCGATGGCGGTTGGCGTATGTTCGAGCGCTTTGGGCACGGGCTCAGCCTCCTGAGGTGATCGTTGGTGTGACATCCATCATACGCCGCCAGCGTGTCTCGCGATCACCTGACCGTCCCATTCTCTGCCAACGTACGCACGCCGCATAGCGTGCGATCAGGTCATGGTGGGACAATTCCGGCTGAACAGACAAAAACGCCGGCGCCCAAAAGGGTGCCGGCGTCAGTGGTTTTCGGGCAGTTCAGGCCTTGACCGGATATCCGGCTTCGGCGAGTGTCGCCGACAGCTTGTCCACGGAGGTCACCGCGGGATCGAAGTCGACATCGACGAATTTGGTTTCGGCGTTGGCCATCGCCAGCTTGACGCCTTGGTGCTTGCCGAGCGCTTCCTGAACAGTGCTCACGCAATGCCCACAGCTAATGTCGGGGGCCAGAAGTGTCACGTGCTCCGAGGTGGTCGTGCTCATGTGATGGTTCCTTCCTGACAGGTTCCGGGATCGACGCCTCCATTGGCGTCTCCAGATGCTGTCGTGATGTAACGTCGGACAAGTTTACCGCTAATTGCCTTATCGCGACACAATGACCTCCTGTCTCGGGTGTTAATCGTGCATTTCCATCGGCACCTCTTCATCCATCGTTCCGACGATTTGCAGTTGATGTTCCTCGGAGCCCTGCACGCCCATTCCGGCGCGTTCGCCGAGCCACAGGGCGCCCGCGCCAATCGCGATCGCGACCACCGCAATGCCGACCAGGTACCCCCATTCACGCACCCGCTCGGACACCGGTGGATGCAGAATGGCGGCCACCGATTCCGGCCGCTTGAAATTCCGGAGCCGCAGGGCGTTCGTGACGACACTTACGCTGCTCATCGCCATCGCGGCGGCGGCCAGCACCGGGGTCAACAACACCCCGAAGGCAGGGTAGAGGATACCAATGGCGACCGGGATCAACGCGATGTTGTAGGCGAACGCCCAGAACAGCCCCTGCTTGATCGTGTTGACGGTCCGGCGCGACAGCTCGATCGCGGTCACGATCGCGCGCAAGTCCTGCCCGATCAGGGTGATGTCCGAGGCAGCCATCGCGACATCGGTACCGGAACCAATCGCCATGCCGAGGTCGGCCTGGGCGAGGGCCGGCGCATCGTTGATCCCGTCACCGACCATCGCAACGATCTTGCCCTGCTCCTGCAGTTCGCGAACCTTGTCCGCTTTCTGGCCTGGCATCACGTCGGCCAGGATGTGGTCGATCCCGACCTTTTTGGCAATAGCCCGGGCCGTGCCTTCGTTATCTCCAGTCAGCATCCAGACCTCGAGTCCGAGTGCCTGGAGCTGTCCAACCGCCTCCGCAGATTCCGGCTTGATCGTGTCCGCGATTGCAATCAGGCCGGCCAGCTTGCCGTCGATCGCGATCAGGACCGGGGTGGCGCCGTTCCGGGCGTGGACGTCGATGTCACCACTGACGCCTTCCAGTCCGATGCCAAGGTCGCCCATGAAGGCACGGTTGCCGATCGCCACCCTGGCCCCGTCAATGAAGGCGGCGATGCCCTTGCCCGTGATCGAGTTGAACGCCTGGGGCTCGGTCAGGGGCAGAGAGCGCACCTCCGCCGCCTGCACGATAGCCTGGCCCAGCGGGTGCTCGGATCCGCGTTCGGCCGAGGCGGCCAACGTCAATACCCGGTCCGGGTCGAATTCGCCGGCCGGAACGACGGCCACGACTGACGGCTTGCCACGGGTTATCGTGCCGGTCTTGTCCAGCACCACGGCATCGATCTTGCGGGCGACTTCAAGCGCTTCGCCGTTTCCGATCAGGATGCCCAATTCGGCCGCCTTGCCCATGCCAACCATGATCGCGGTCGGCGCGGCCAAACCCAAGGCGCAGGGGCAGGCGATGATCAGGACCGCCACGATGGCCGTGATTGCGTACGACAGCACGGGATCCGGCCCAAACGCAATCCAGATGAAGAACGTAACGACTGCGATCGCCAAAATCGCCGGCACGAAGATCGATGAGATTCTATCCGCGAGCCGCTGGAGCGGGGCCTTGGAACCCTGGGCCTGCTCGACGAGGCGCACGATCTGGGCGAGTGTGGTGTCCTTGCCAACCTTCGTCGCCTCGAACACGAAGGCCCCGGTGCTGTTCAGCGTGGCGCCGATGACGCTATCGCCAACACCCTTGTCGACCGGCAGGCTCTCGCCGGTCAGCATGCTCTCGTCGAGGGCCGACGTACCCTGGGTGATCACCCCATCGACCGGCACCTTCTCACCGGGACGAACCCGGACCAGATCTCCAACCACCACGGCCTCGACCGGGATGTCGTGATCCATCCCGTTGCGGATAACCCGCGCCGTCACGGATTGGAGCCCCATCAGGGCGCGAATCGCATCACCCGTATGCTTCTTGGCGCGTGCTTCGAGCCAGCGTCCCATCAGGATCAGGGCGATGATGAAGACGGCCGTTTCGTAATAGAGGTTGTAGGGAAGTTCCCACCGGACCGAGAGCTGCGGCCAAAGGGTGACGAACGCGCTGTAGCCGTAGGCGACACTGGTGCCCACGGCGACGAGGGTGTTCATGTTGGTCGAGGCGTGCT
>JALZMD010000359.1 GCA_030858375.1 Chloroflexota bacterium | reverse complement strand
TCCGGCCACCGCGGCGGCACCGAGACCGATGAATGCACGACGATTGACCGGTGTGGCCGCCTTCTGGCTGCCGCCAACATGCGTGGTTGGGCGATTGTCCGCCATATCTGAGGTCCTTCCATTGCGTATCTTGAACATGTGCCTCTCCGGTGGCCAGGCTACCGGCCACCGCAAGCCAGTTCAGGATACTTCGCGGTTCGCATCGATGCAGCCTGCCATCCCTGTCCGTACAGGTACCGAAGAGCTTGCCGGTCAGCCCTGCGTGTCAAACAGACGAGCGGGCGATTGGCAATTGACGAGCCGTGAGGGGCACGGTGATCACAACCGCGGAGTTTTGACTCCAGACCGGGTCGCCGATCAGCGCCTCCAGCGACTACAGTAGAACCTTCTCGCAGGCACGGAGCACGCGGCGGAGTGATGACGATGACCATGCCGGGCACAATTCAATGAAGGGCATCATGCGGCCGTTCCGCTGGCTTGGATCACGATCCCTGTCAATGAACGGCATTATGCGGCCGTTCCGCTGGCTTGGATCACGATCCCTGGTCCGCAGCCTGCGCTTCCGCCTGGTCCTGGTCGTGCTCCTCGCCTCGCTGCCGAGTTTCGCGTTGCTCTTCCTGACTGCCGCCCAACAGCGGGAAGATGCCGTCGCCGCCGGGCAGGACGAATCACGTCGCCTTGCCAGTCTCATTGCCGCCAACCAGAGCAATGTGGCCACCCAGATCGGAACGGTGCTCTTGGCCACGGTCGATCTCCTCGACCAAACCCCCGAGGGCTGCCGGCAGGTCCTGCGGCGGCTCATCGTGCCCACCACCACGCCGCTCGAAGGCCGTTCCGGACCTGATCTCGGGGTCGATGGCGCCACGTTCGTGCAGGTCGTGGTGCTTGATGACGCCTTGGGCGAGTTCTGCGTTGGTTCGGCCGGTGGCGGTCTCCTCGGTGAGGTGGAACGCGAACTTGCGGCGAACGCCCTCGATGCCGGACGGCTGGTCACGGGCAATCGCCAGACCAGCGCCGCAGGATCGATGGTGTTGACCTACGCCATGCCGGTCGAAACCGAGGATGCTGGGGGCAATCAGGTCAACCGGGTTATCGTCGCCACTGTAGAGGTCTATGCCCTGACTCAGTTCGCGCTCGAAGCCAACCTGCCACGCGATTCGTTCATCTTCGTCGTCGATAGCGACGGCGTGCTGGAGCAACGCTATCCCGGACGCGGGAACGTCACGGTCGGTCAATCCCTGGCCGGCACGCCCGTGGTGGATGCCGCGCGCGACATCCCGCTGCCGGAAGACGCCCCGGAGCGTCCAGACGAGGAGATCGACGGACAGAAGTTCGTATTCGGCAGCGATGATTTCTGGACACCCGGCCCGGAAGGGCGGCTAACGCTTTCCTACGTGCTCGTTGGCTTCCCGGAATCGGTGGTGGTGCAGCGGGCCGATGAGAAATTCAACGAGAACCTGGGCAAGCTGGGCATCGCGGCCATGGTCGCCCTGGTCGCGGCCTGGGTTGGCGCCGATCTCTTCATCGGCCGTGATGCCGAAACGCGCAAGGCCCAGGTCCGCGATTTCTACCACGCCTTTTCCACCGGATCGATCAACGAGCTCGACGAAATCATCGGTCCCGGTTTTGTCGATCGCATGCCCGTCCCCGGCCAGGCGAACGGGATTGACGGGTTGCGGCAAAATATCGCGGCGTTCCGGACTGCCTTTCCCCAGGGGCAGGTCATCATCCGTGAGTTGATCGCCGAACACGACAAGGTCGTTGCCCGTGTGACGTTGTCCGGAACTCATGTCGCCGATTACTTCGATGTCTCGCCCTCGGGCAAGCACGTGGTCGCCGATGGTGTAGAGACGTTCCGTTTCCAGCAAGGCATGATCGTCGAGAGCTGGAGCATGTTCGGGGAGTTGCGTCAACGTGACCAGGCCCTCGAGACGCCAGGGCCGGCGCCAGCCGCTGCCCCCGGCTTCATGAGCCGGCTCTTCCGGCGCAAGCAACGCGCAACGAGGGCGGAATCATGATTTCGATCCGCAGTGCAACTCCGGGCCGCATCCCCCGCTATGCGACAGCGGCCGCGACTCCGGCGCCCATTCTCAGCCGACCCGGGATAGTGACGGTTGAGCGGACTGAACGGCCGGCGTTCCTGAGCTTTCCCTGGCGCCTCTTGCGTTGGATGTACCGTGGCTATACCTCGATGAACGCCAGCGACATGGCGGCGGCGGTGGCGTTCAACACCCTGATCGCGATGGTGCCGATGCTGCTCTTGCTGGCGGCCACCGCGGGCCTCTTCCTCAAGAATGACGCTGTCCTGATGCAAACCCGGATCGCGATCGACCGGATCGTGCCCGGACAGACCGCCAACGATGCCTTCACCGCCGCCCTGACCGCCCGGGGCAACACCGGCTGGATCGGTGTGATCAGCTTCGTCGGCCTTGCCTGGGTCGGGACCGGATTTGTCAGCTGCCTCGCCCGCAGCATGAACAAGATTTATGGGGCCCGGAGCAGCGGCTACATCAACGAAAAGCAGCGAGGCTTCTTTGTGCTCATGATCTTCTCGCTGCTGTTCATCGTTTCCTCGCTGGCCTCGATCCTGCCGACCTTCTTCATCAGCCAGGAGCTGCCAGACGTGTTCGAGCGCTGGCTGCTGGCCAGTGGCAGATTCCAGCTGGTCGGGTACGGTGTCGGGCTGGCTACCTCGCTCCTGCTGTTCCTGACGTTGTACCGGGTGATTCCCAACGCCGGCCAACGGCTGCCGGACATCTGGCCGGGTACGCTGACCAGTGCCCTGCTGTTCATGGCGATCACCCAGGTCTTTCCGATCTACATCCGGTTGATCGGCGGCGGAAACCGCTACGGCCAGGTCCTTGGCTTCGTCTCCCTGCTCGTTGCCTCGTTGCTCATCCTGGCTCACATCATCCTGTTCGGGGCGTACATCAATGCGAGTTGGCAGCGGAACCGCCGCCTCCGCAGGCGCCGCAAGCTCGAAGAACGGGGCGAACTCCAGGATGCCGGCGGAGACGATGACCTGATCCTGGCGTAACTTCTGGCGACAACGAGACGGTCAGGCGGGAAAGGAAATGCCCAGCTTGATCGACCGCTCCGGATGCTCGTCGATCTCGCGATAGGCCGAGGCACTCTCCGCGAAGGGGACGATCGGGGCAATGATCCCGTCCGTGCGAATCCTGCCCGCCACCAGCCACTGAAGGCCCAGGTTGACCAGGCGCTCCAGGGTCCAGGCGGGGGCGCCGCGCATCGGCAGGCTCTCGGCCCGGACCGAGATCAGGGTGAGCTGGTTGATGTGGAACTCTTCGCCAAGCAGCAAACCGGTGGCGTCCCTTCCATAAAATGAGACGACGCAGACCGTGCCGCCGAAGCGCGTGGCCCGGATCGCCGCCTGAAGGCCGTGGATGCTGCCCGAGGTTTCGATCGCGACATCGACCCCAAGCTGGTGATCCTGCGTGGCCCGGTCTGTATAGCCGCCGATGACGCGCGTTCCGGGACGTGCGGCCGCTGGCGGAGGCGTGAAGCCGCCGAGCCCCCGAATTGCCAGCCCGGCATCGCCCTCGTGCGTGGCGGGGTCGATCGACTCATCGGCGCCGAGGCTGGTGGCCACCGCGCGCCGGTTTGCCAGTGGATCAACGGCAATGACCTTGGCTGCTCCAGCCAGTTTCGCAAGCTGGAGCGCGACCAGGCCGATCGCACCGAGGCCAAAGA
>JALZMD010000159.1 GCA_030858375.1 Chloroflexota bacterium | reverse complement strand
GCCCCGGCCGACGGATAGTCCTGAGACTTCGAGGCAGGTTGGCCAGCTTCGCAAAAGGGCTATGCGTACAACGCATGGCCCTTCCCTTTGCTTCTGATTTGCCCCAACACTCGCTATTGCTTGTCCTTCTGGGCCTTGTAGAACTTTCTGGCTTTGGGAACAGGTTTGGCGTCTTCCGCCTCGCGTTGGGCCCGGAACTCTTCCGAGCGGGTTTCCAGCTCTTCCTCGACTTTTACGAAGTCGTTGTAGACGATAGGATCCGCATCCGCGACCGGTGACCGCATGAGCATGCGAACGAGCTGCGTCAGCGAACCTGCGTTCGCCGATTGGGCAGCCGGTAGCGATGCACGCTGCATGATCGCGTCTACCACCTGGAGAGATTTCGGGTTGGCGCCATTTCGAACGAGCCTTCCCCGGATTTCCTCGAGACCTTCTTTGACATTCATGCTTTCACCATTTCGCGAGCGACCTGCGGCGTCGAGCCTGTGCGTGATGAGTATATTCGCTCGGTAGCGATAGGTCCGATCGTTGCTCGGCACTATGGGACAATATGCGTCATGGTAACTTAGGTCCGATATATCCCATTCATAGTCGGAGACGTCCACGGATGCCCCATCACATTCCCAAAGCGATGACAATAGCCGGTTCCGATTCAGGTGGTGGAGCAGGAATCCAGGCCGATCTCAAGACCTTCCATGCGCTTGGAGTGTACGGGACATCGGTGCTGACGGCGGTAACCGCCCAAAACACGATCGAGGTCGCCGCGATCGCGGAAGTCCCCGACGAGGTGGTGATCGCCCAAATCGACACGGTGGCCGAGGATATCGGTGCCGATGCCGTGAAGACCGGTATGCTCACGAATCGTTCCATAATCCATAACGTGGCGGACCGGCTGGAAGCGTGGGGCATTCCCTGGCTGGTGGTCGATCCAGTGATGGTTTCGAAATCGGGCGCCTCGTTGCTCAACCCCAACGCCGTCACGGCCCTGAAGACTGACCTCCTGCCCCTGGCATCGATCGTAACCCCAAACATTCCGGAGGCGGAAATCCTCGCCGGCATGGCCATTGCCAACGACGACGACATCCGGGAAGCCGCAAGTCGGATTCACGACCTTGGTCCTGCCTTTGTCATTGTCAAAGGTGGTCACCTTGACGGTCCAGCCGTCGATCTTGTGTATGACGGGACGTCGTTCCTGCCGATCGAGGGCGAGCGGATCGATACCCGCAACACGCACGGCACGGGCTGCACATTCTCGGCCGCCATCACTGCGTTCCTCGCTCGCGGCCTGCCGCCAATCGAAGCGATTCAGATGGCGAAGCGGTACCTGGAGGCGGCGTTGCGCAATTCGACATCGATCGGCGAAGGGCATTCGCCGGTAAACCATGCAACCGAGCTGCCCCCCGATGTCGTGAAAGCCCTGGCCGTGCATCGATGACACAGCCCGCTCCTTCTCCGTATCACCTCTACCTGGTGCTCGATCCGGACCACGTCGCTGGCGACGTGATGCAAACGGCACTCGACGCATTCGACAATGGCGTCACCTGTGTCCAACTCCGCTGGAAAACAGCCAAGGATCGTCAACTCGTCGACCTGGCAGGAGCGGTTCTGTCGCTATCCCGAGCGCGCGGCATCCCGATGATCATTAACGACCGGCTGGATATCGCACTCGTGGTCGGGGCCGATGGCGTCCATCTCGGTGTCGACGACATTTCGGTGCAGGACGCCCGGCACCTGGGCGGCCCCGAATTGCTGATCGGCTACTCTCCGGAAACTGACGGCCAGATTGCCGGGGCAGAGATGGCCGGAGCGTCGTACCTGGGAATCGGCCCGATTTTCGGGACGGCAACCAAGCCGGATGCGGGACCTGAACTGGGAGCGACGGAGTTCAGCCGACGGCGACAGTTAACGGACGCGCCAGTCGTCGCAATCGGCGGAATAACCAACACGAACGCTGCCAGGGCGATGGCGGCCGGAGCGAACGGGATCGCGGTGGCGTCGGCAATCCTCGGCAGCGCAGATCCGGCAGTTGCCACCAGGCAACTCAGGCAAGCGCTTCTTGCCCACCCCTGAACAGGCCGTCGAGTGCCGGGTCGTCCGCCGGATCCCACACGCACGCGTCGAGGTCGACCTCCCACTCGGCGCGGAAGGGAACGCCCTCCTCCCGGAGCAAGTCACGCATGATCTCGGGATTGCCCCAGGCTTCGGCACCGGAAAGGTAGCCGACGCGGTTGACGACGCGGTGCGCCGGCAGGTCGTGACCGGTGGGCAGATGGGCCAAGGCCCTTCCGACGACGTGCGAAGCGCGGGGGGAACCAAGGGCGGCAGCAATGCGTCCATAGGTAGTGACCCGCCCCCTGGGTACCCGCGCAACCACCATGATGACGCGCCGCGGAAAGGTCAGCACCGGAAACGACTCGTTAGCCATCACTCGTGCCTGCCCAACCGGCCCATCCACCGAACACGGAGCATTGCAGACCCGGCGTATAATCGACGATGGCATCAACGCTCCTGAAACCGGCGCTTTGCTGGTCGACATCCCTGGAGAAATCAGTCAATGCGTTCATTCTTTTCCCGCCTGCTCGGCGACTCCAACGAAAAAGAAATACGGGAGATGCATCCCATTGTCGACGACGTCAACGCGCTTGAAGCGGAATTTGAGAAACTCTCCCAGTCCGAACTTCGTCAATTGATGGTTGAGTTTCGTGACGACTACGAAGAGGAAGCCAACCTCGACGACTATCTCCCCCAAGTCTTCGCGGCAGTCCGTGAAGCCGCCAAGCGAACCCAGGCAAAGCGCCATTTCGATGTGCAGATCATCGGTGGCGTGGCCTTGCACGAGGGGAAAGTTGCGGAGATGCGGACCGGTGAAGGGAAGACGCTCACCGCTACCCTGCCGGTTGCGCTGAACGCCCTTTCGGGCCTTGGCGTACACGTCGTCACGGTCAATGACTACCTCGTCAAGCGCGACACACAATGGATGGGCGAAATTTACGACTATCTCGGCTTCTCGGTGGGCTGTATCCAGCACGACTCCGCCTTCCTCTACGACGCCGACTACATCAATGAAGACGAGCGGATGGCCAGGCTCAGGCCAGTGAGCCGCCGCGAGGCCTACGAGGCCGACATTACCCATTCGACCAATAACGAGCTGGGGTTCGACTACCTCCGCGACAACATGGTGGTCGACGCCGCGAAGCTCGTCCAGCGCCCACTCCACTACGCGATCGTCGATGAGGTCGACAACATCCTGATCGACGAGGCGCGAACGCCGCTGATCATCTCCGGTCCGGCGGGCGCTGCCGCCGACCGGTACTACCAGTTCGCCCAGATCATCAAACAGCTCCGCAAGGATCGTGACTACGAAGTCGACATCAAGCATCGAAACGCCACGTTGACCGAGGAAGGCATCGACCGGGTTGAACAGCTGGCAGTCATACCCTCGGGCGAAAGCATCTATGACGAACGTTATGTCGAACTCACCCACTACCTCGAGCAGGCATTGACCGCTCACGCCGTTTACGTGCGGGACAAGGACTACATCGTTCGCGAAGGCGAGGTTATCATCATCGATGAGTTCACGGGGCGCATGATGGTTGGCCGACGCTACAACGAGGGATTGCATCAGTCAATCGAGGCCAAAGAAAACGTGCGCGTCCGGCGCCAGAACGTGACGATGGCGACGATCACCTTCCAGAACTTTTTCCGCATGTACGACAAACTGGCCGGCATGACGGGTACCGCGGAGACCGAATCCGAGGAGTTCTACCGCATCTATAATCTGCCGGTGGTCACGATCCCGACCAACCGGGAAATGATCCGCGACGATGCTGGCGATCAAATCTTCAAGACCGAACCGGGCAAGTTCGCGGCGGTTGTCAACGAGATCGAACACATGCGGTCGGTAGGGCGACCGGTTCTGGTCGGTACGACATCGATCGAAAAATCCGAAGAGCTCAGCCAGATGCTGGAGCGCAAAGGGGTCCAGCACTCCGTCCTGAATGCCAAACAACATGAACGGGAAGCCGCGATAGTCGTTGAGGCCGGCAAGCGCGGAGCCGTCACGATCGCCACGAACATGGCCGGACGCGGTACCGACATTCAGCTCGAAGCGGGCGTTGCGGAAATCGGCGGTCTCCACATCATCGGGACTGAGCGACACGAGTCCCGGCGCATTGACAACCAGCTTCGTGGCCGTGCCGGTCGCCAGGGCGATCCCGGTTCGTCGCGGTTCTTCGTCTCGCTTGAAGACGAACTAATGCGGCGGTTCGGTTCAGAACGCATCGGTGGCCTGATGAATCGGCTTGGCATGGAAGAAGACCAGCCGATCGAGCACCGAATGATCTCGAAATCGATCGAGAGCGCGCAGACCAAGGTCGAAGGGCACAACTTCGATCGCCGAAAGCACGTTGTTGAGTACGATGACGTGATGAACCGCCATCGTGAAGTGATTTACGGTGACCGTCGCAAGATCGTCGCTGGAGAGGACGTGCACGAGAAGATTCAGGAGTTGATCGCCGCGGAAGTCGAGTTCCTGGTCGATACCCATAGCGACGAAAAAGAGCAGGCGATCGACCTGGGTGGCCTGCTAGAGGCCTACGACGCGATTATTGCCGGACGCACCGTTCAGGAAGTAGCTCTGGACGGCCTCGATCGCGAAGAACTTGTGGATCGCCTGATTCAAGAAGCCGATGCCGGACTCGCCGAGGTGGCCGAGCGGTTCCCAGGCGACGATGCCATGGCCAAGGTGGAACGTCACGTCTTGCTCATGGTGATCGACAAGTTGTGGGTCGATCACCTCACCGCCATGGACGACCTCCGGCAAGGCGTGGGCCTGCAGGCTTACGGGCAGAAGGATCCGCTGGTTGTCTATAAAACCGAGGGGTACAGGATGTATGCGCAGTTGCTGCAGAACATCCAGCACGACGTAGTGCGGTCGATCTTCCGCGCCCAACCAGCCGTCGCGCAACAACCATTGCGAACGCGTATCACCGAAACGGAAGTTTCGACAAATGCGGCAGCCGACACCTCCAACTCCGCACAACGAAAGACGACGAAGGTTCGGCCCAATGCGCCATGCCCCTGCGGCAGCGGCAAGAAGTACAAGCACTGCCACGGCGCACCCGTCGCCCGGGCAGTATCCTGATCCGCATCGCCGACCATATTGCCTTGTAACAAAAAAACCAGGACGCTGGCATGAGCCACCGTCCTGGTTTTTACGGTCAAGTCACCGGCATCGCTGCGGCAACGAGGGATGGCAACTACGTAAATTCTTCGTCATATCCCCGAATATCCCGGTACACCTCTTTGATCTCGGTGACGATTCGCTGACCGGACTCTTTTACCTTGACCCGCTGCTCATCGTTGAGGAACGCGTAGTAGACGATACCGGCCGCGGCCAGCGACCACATCACGAACGAGGTGCCATCTTTCGTGCCTCGACCCGCCGCGGTTGCGACCGCCTTCGACTGCTGTTCAACAGTTTCCGAGGTATGCGAAATCTTGTGGCCCGCCGTTGCCCCCAGCGCTGACAACGTGGCCGCCGAGGCCTGCCCCTGGGATTTTGCCCTGCCGGCAACGGCATCGACGCGGTGTTGAACTTCCGGGATCAGTGACTCACTGGCATTACTTCCTGCCTCTTTGGCTTCGTCCACAAGCCGGGCAGCCAAACTCGAAACCTCATTCAACACCGGTTTGGCGGTGTCCTGGGCGCTGTGAAGCGCCGTCGCCAGCTGGGCACCGACGTCAGGCGCATGCGTCCTGGCCCCGTCCGCCACCCGATGTGCGCGTTGGGATGCGTCGACGGCGATGTCATGCGCGCGCCCGCGAACTTCAGGCGCCCGGTCCCGCGCGTGGCCGAATGCGTCATGTGCTGACTTGGCTGCCTTGTCGAGCGCGCTGGACCCATCCTCGCGCACGTTGGCAGCCATCTTCGCTCCTTGCTGGGCAACGTTGCCAAGTGATTTGCTGACCTTGTCGATGACGTCCGGCGCCTGGTCAAGAACCTGGTGCGCGGCCTCCGAACCCTTCGAGACGGCACCGGACGTCGAGGCGGAGACCTTGCCACGCACGTCTGGAGCGGAGTCGATTGCCTGATGTACCAGGGTCGACCCCTTGCCGACCGCTTCCGATGCCGATCGAGATGTTCGCATCCTCCATTCCGGAAACTGAGCGCGGTTATCGGCGATAACTTCCGTCGTGCGGTCGTTGAGCAGACGGGCAAGCTCGCGGACGCGCCGTGACCCATCGTGACCCAGTTGATTGGCCCGCTCGACCGACTGCAAACGGAGAGCTTCTCGATCAAGTTCCGCCACCTGGCGCCTGGTCGCCGCCGCAGTCCGTTCCGCCATGCGTTTGGCCGCCTTGCTCACATCCCTGGCTTTGCGTTGGGCCCGTTTGGAATCACCGGGCACCTGGACATTGAACCCTTCAACTGCATTCACGAGTTGCTCCAACGCCCGTAAACTCGTTTCCTCAAGGACCTGTAGCCGTTGCTCGATCTGTTCCTGCGCTTGCTCTTTGCGGCTCTTCTTTCCAGAGAAGAGCGACGATGCGATGGTGCCGACGAGGCCGGCGGTGACTGTCGCCACGCCAACCGCCGTTCCGTTCCCTGCTTTGCCGCCTTGTGCGTCATCCATGAGTGAGACCCTTCCGCTAAGGACAGATGCAATTCTGGTCCAAATGGTACGCGGTTCGTCAACGCGCATAGCGCTGTGGCAAAAAGGACGCGTCCGTCAGCCGATGTCGATCATGATGTCGATCATAAAGTACTATCCCCGTATTGCGTGGACGGCTCTCGTAGCACCCCTTGGGTGACGCCTCCCTGACCGCTCCCTTCAGGATTCATTGACCCCATGACCATGCAAACCTTCTATGACGTCGTTGTAATCGGATCCGGCCATGCCGGTTGTGAAGCCGCGCTGGCAGCCGCCCGTATGGGCTGCAAGACGCTGATGATCGCTCCGAACCTCGATCGGGTCGGGTACATGCCGTGCAACCCATCGATTGGGGGACCCGGAAAGTCACAAATCGTGGCTGAGGTCGATGCCTTGGGCGGCGCTATGGCCGTCATTGCCGACACCACCGCCATGCAGGTCCGACAGCTCAACATGTCGAAGGGCCCAGCGGTTCGGGCAATCCGGATCCAGTGCGACAAATCGCTCTACGCGATGGCAATGAAGGAAATGCTCGAGACTCAGCCTCTTCTCCGACTGATCCAGGATGAGGCGGTCAGCCTGATCATCTCGGGCGGAGAAAATCCCGAGGTCACCGGGATCCGGGCCCGCATCTCGGGGGACGTTTGTGCGGCGTCGGTTGTGATTACGGCCGGTACGTTTCTCCGGGCAAAGATGATCGCGGGAGAAAGCCAGTCGGCTGGCGGGCGGGCCGGTGATTCCGGCGACACACATCTCTCCGCCTCACTTGACGGCCTCGCCTTTCGCTTGAGGCGGTTCAAGACCGGCACACCCCCACGAATCGATGCCCGTAGCGTCGATGTGGCTCGCACCACACCTCAACCCGGTGACGACACGGAGCTCTGGATGAGCCGCGCGGGCGAATCAGGCTCGTTATCGCCACTGCAACTTCCTCCTTCACCGACCGGGATTTTCTCATCCGTGGAGCGCCTGGGCGGGCGAAACCAGGTGCGGTGTTTTCAAACGTGGACGACTCCGGCGGCGCATGACCTGATCCGAAACAACCTCCATCGTGCGCCTATGTACAACGGGTCGATCGAAGGCTCGGGACCTCGTTACTGCCCGTCGATCGAAGACAAGGTTGGCCGATTTGCCGACAAGACCAGCCACCCGGTTTTCCTTGAGCCGGAGGGTTGGCGGAGCCACGAAATCTACGTTCAAGGCTTGAGCACCAGCCTGCCGCCGGATATCCAGAATGACGTGGTCAGGGCAGTTCCAGGTTTGGAAGAGGCCCGGATCACGCGGTATGGGTATGCCGTCGAATACGACGCGCTCGATCCAACCGAGCTCGGCCGCACCCTCGAAAGCCGCAGGGTCGGCGGACTGTTCTTCGCGGGGCAGGTCAACGGCACGTCGGGCTATGAGGAAGCCGCCGGGCAGGGTGTCGTTGCCGGGGCCAATGCCGCTGCGCGAGCACAATCGCTTCCCCAGCTCATATTAACACGACAGGATTCATACATCGGGGTCATGATCGACGACCTGATCTCTAAGCCGTTCAATGAACCTTACAGGATGCTCAGTTCCCGCGCCGAATACCGATTGCTGCTCAGGAGCGACACCGCAGATACGCGGCTGGCGCCCATTGCCTATCGCCTGGACCTGATCGACGACACACGGTTCCAGGCTGTCGAGCGTCAACGGCAGACAATCGAGCGCACCGTCGCCGCGCTCGAATCGACGTGGCTGGGTGCGAACGAACGGCATGGGCTGGCACTCGAATCCGAAGGACTGCAGGGCCCGAAACGATCGCTGACGGCCCTGGACATCGCGCGTCGCCCCGGAGCATCCCTGGCAGGCGTCATCCGTGCCGTCACGTCGCTTGGAATCTGGAATGGACCGATTCTCGAGCATGTGCCGCTGGCCCGAACGGAAATTGCAGTACGGTACGGCGCATTCATCGATAAGGAAAGCAAGGAAGCGTTGAGGCACAAGGCCAACGAGTTTCGTCTCATCCCCGACAATATTGACTACGGCGTGGTCATGGGCCTGCGCGTTGAAGCAGCTCAGCATCTGGCGTCAACCCGGCCGCCCAGTGTGGGTCATGCCACGCGGACGGCGGGTGTTACGCCTTCCGACATTGGCGCGTTGCTCGTGCACTTGTCACGACATGCTCGGGAGTCCCATTCGTAGATTGTCCCGTGAGCAGGACAACGAGCGAGCGAGACCTCCCACCCATGTGGAAGCAGATCACAGGGTAGAGTAGACTTTGCCCTCGCATGGCCAGAATACGCGCAGCCTAGCCGCCATGCGTGCTCAAAAGGACGTCACCCTTGGTTAACCTGCGGCAAGCCTTTCGCCAGGTCTCACCCGAGAAAGCCGGTATCCCCTACCGACTCGTCGTTTACGTCACCGGTGCCCCCGAAGATCAACGATTACTCGAAATCGTCGAGA
>JALZMD010000148.1 GCA_030858375.1 Chloroflexota bacterium | reverse complement strand
TGAACGAACACGTGGAGCGATGCCTGCGGCAGGCGGCGTTATGGGAGGAGGTCAAGGACAAGCTCAAGGATAGCGGCATGGCGCTTTCCGGTGGCCAGCAGCAGCGGTTGTGCATTGCCCGCGCCCTTGCGATCAATCCGGATGTGATTCTGCTCGACGAACCGGCCAGCGCACTCGATCCGATCTCAACCCTGAAGATCGAGGAGCTCTTGCGCGAACTCGAAGCGAACTACACTATCATCATCGTCACCCATAATATGCAACAGGCCGCCCGGGTGTCAGACAAGACCGTGTTCTTCTCACTCAACGAGCGCCGGCAGGGCATCCTGGTCGAGACGGGGCCAAC
Organism: Chloroflexota bacterium; assembly: GCA_030858375.1. Classification (GTDB taxonomy): domain Bacteria; phylum Chloroflexota; class Chloroflexia; order Thermomicrobiales; family UBA6265; genus JACCYX01. Next base: position 2,501 of record JALZMD010000148.1, on the reverse strand, counting down.
CGAGAAGATTTTTACGAACCCGGACGATCGGCGAACCGAGGATTACATTACGGGCAGGTTTGGATAACGTTATCGGTGAACTGAAGGTTCGCCCCGTTGATATCCTCTTTACACACTACACCTTTAATAGATCAGAGGCAGTCATGAGCACGCGAGTCGCATACGAGAACCAGATCCAGGCCCTGCGGGACGATGTCGTGTCAATGGCAAGCATGGTTGACAAGGCGATTGCGCGGGCGATTGACGCACTGCAAACGCAGAATGTTGGACTGGCGCGCCAGGTGCGCAAGGAAGACAAAATTATCAACGCCGCCCGCTGGAGCGGGGAAGACCGGGCAATGACCCTGATAGCCACGCAAGGACCAATGGCCGGCGACTTGCGCGTGATCGCCGCCGCTCTGCAGATTTTCACCGACCTCGAGCGGATGGCGGATCACGCCGCCGGTATCGCCAAGATCGTGATCGAAACCGCCAATGAGGCGCCGCTCAAGCCGCTCGTCGACATCCCGCGCATGAGCCAGATTTCCCGCGAGATGTTAAGCGACGCGATAACCGCCTTCGTCGATGGTGATGTCGATATGGCGCGGCGGGTGGCAATTCGGGATGACGATGTGGATGCCCTCAACGACCAAATCTTTCGCGAATTGTTGACGTACATGATGGCTGACCCGAGCACGATCAATCGGGCGACGCACCTGCTCTGGGCCGCTCACGCCATGGAACGGATCGCGGACCGGGTGACCAATGTGTGCGAGCGGGTAGTGTTCACCGTCACCGGCGAGACCGAAGAACTGGGCGGCGGACGAAAGAAACGTCAGAAAGCGCGAAGGTTGGCGGAGTCGGCCAGCGGCGTGTCGGGGTGATCTCGCCGCCAGTCCTCGAAAACCTGGTGGAGCATGCGCACGATGTCGTCGAGTTCTAAAGGGGCCACGAGCGTCGCAGCAATTCCCAACTCGGGAGTTGAACCGGCCAATGGGTTTGTCCCGCCAGGTGAACGAGTGTAGATAACCACAGCCGGGGCGGTGGTCCGCGATGCCGCGCCACGGTCCAATTCCGAGATGCCGCGCAGGCGTCGCAGAAACTCCGTTGCTTCGAAGCTTTGCATGTTGCCGTCCACGACAACCAGGTCGAACTGCCGCAAGCGGAACACTTCCAGGGCCTGAAGCCCGTTCGCAATGACCGATGCCCAGAAGCCGCCCAGTGGCAATCCTTCGGCAAGGAACTCCGCCAAATCGGGATCATCGGTCACGATCAGGGCGTGTGGCCGCTCGTTGGATGTTCGGGCTTCAAGCCGCGGTCGGGGTATTCGTCGATCCATGGTTCCTCCAGGCATCACAGGCAGGGGCGTTGAGGGCGCGATGCACGTGCGCATTGTAAAATGACCGGGTTGACAGGCGGCCGCATCATCCCGTTGGACCAGAAGTGGACCGATCTTGATTCTCGATCAATGCGACGCGCGACTGTGCGAGCTCGTCGATCACTATAGTGTGCTGCTCAATCTCCCTGTCGATCATCTCCGGGTGACGACGAGCCGCGCTACCTACAGGGCGTGGATTGGACGAACCGTGCCTGCGGCGTATGGCGGAGCGTACTGCTATCTGGGCCGGACCGGCGTTCACGCCATCCTGATCAACCTCGAACGTATCGATCAGGATCAGCCAAGAGCGGTGGAACTCGTCGTGGCCGAGGAGCTGATCCACATGCGTGACCGGCTGGACGGCGACACCCGGCGCCACTCCCACCACGGGTATGACCGAATCGCGCACCGGGTCGCGGCGCTGACCGGGGTCACCCTCGACGAGATTCGGACGACCTTGAAGCCAGTGGCCAGGAGCCCACTGAAGTATCTCTACCAGTGCCCGGTCTGCGGAATGACCGTTGGCCGCCGCCGCAAGGGCACATGGTCCTGTGCCCGCTGCTCGCCCCGATTCGACCGGCGTTACCAAATGCGCATTGTTGAGGATTTGCCTGCTCCCATTGACAAGTGATCCGCAATCACCTCAACGTTCCAGATCAAAGTACACTACTGTCTGATCATAGAAATCGCCGTGGTACGTACGATCGTCGCGAAAGACCGGGCAAACGCAGTGCTTTTCCTGAAACTCGTCTGGCGTGGAATCCGGGACCTGTTCGAACAGTTCGTCCTGTTTTGCCTCTTCTCCATGGTCTGGTGGCTGTGTGCCGTGCTGATCGTTCCCGCGCCGCCGGCCACAGTCGCATTGGCAGCGATGGCGGATCCTCGTCGGATGGGAGCGGCGCCGGAATTCGCGGATGCGATCGAGGTGCTCAAGTCGTCATGGAAACGGTCGTGGGGCGTAGCGCTCCTGACGATCCCATTCCTGGCGATGCTGTTCTGGAACCTCACGTTCTTCGTGGGCTCGACCCACGCGCTGGCGCCGATGATTCCGCTGTGGATCATCATGCTGATCCTGTTGTTCATCGTGACGCTTTACGCGTTTTCGGTCGCTGGAACCATGGAATCCGGCGTTCGAAACGCGTTC